>POCB01000159.1 GCA_002899805.1 Fervidicoccus sp. | reverse complement strand
GGGTTCGATTCCCAGCGGGCCCATTTTCGCTTTGTTCTTTCGTTTACATCGGAGTTGAGAAGAGAGAATGTAAGGAAAGGGTGAAGTATCTATAGGCTTTATCATCCTCTTTATACCGCAAAGACCAAGGGAGAGATGAAGACTTCTATGAATGCAGCTGTTATGAGTAACACCGCAGCAAACGCTATATAGAAAGGCATTTTTACGGCAAGAGAGAAGAGATCTCCACCTTTACCGAATATCTTTCTCCAGAAAGCTATTCCAAGCATTGTACCATAGGAAGCTGAGAGGAAAAATGCCGAAAGCTCAAAGATTCCGTGGGGGATCATAGCCAGAACAGCTAGGAGCAAGCTTATTCCCCTCTCTTCTGCAAAAGCCACAACAACGCCAGCGACGGCTCCATTGAGGAAGACTATTATTGATGGAAGAATCACGGTTATTCCCAACAGAAACATTAGCAGAGCTACAGTGAAGTTGTTGATGAAGACCAGCAGGACTGATCTGAGGGAAAAGGGAGTGAAGTTTATGGTTCTGACTTTATTACCAAAGGAACTCATGATGTCTCCTGCTACGCCAGAGGGATTCATCTTGGCTGAGATGTAGCCTAAAACACCTCCTGTGAGAAATATAAGGAACATCACTACGCCAAGAGTTCTCATTCTCATCTATTTAACACCTGAGACCCGTCACTACAGACGGGGGGGGTTGCTGTAATTACTACTCACAATAATTAACTTCTCTTTCATCCTTATAATGCTCTCCTTTCCAAAGAACTTATTAAAACTTATATAGCAAGAGAAATACGCATCTCTAAGGCTATGGTTTTCCATAAAACATGACATTGCTTTTTTATTGAGCCTTATCCACCCTTGTAAGCGATACCTTGTATAAGAAAATACTCCCCAACTTATCTTCAATATTGTATTCAGAAATGCACTCAAAAAATGTGGAGCTCAAGTTCGTTCTAGTAACTATATATGCTTCTTTGGATATCTCAGCAGCGTAGCATATAGTATCATTTGATGGAGAAGACCACATAAGCTGTTGAGGGAGAGGGTTTCTGATGGATAAATGAACATATCTGGCAATGTCTGGATCAGCAATTATTGGGAGCGGGTAAGTGTAATTTTCAGAGAAGAACTTTTCAACTTGTAAATAACTGATCTCCGGCGAAGAAGGAACGAGAGCATATGGGAACTCTCTCAACTCTCTCGGATATATCATGGAGAGATTGTAGCCATATGAAAACGCGAGTCCTGGAAGGGAGAAGAGCAGAAAGAAAGAGAAAAATGTCCTCCAATCCTTAAGTACCTCAACTGCTCCCACGGCAGTCATAGTAGAAAGAATAGGTGACACTCCTATGAGAAATCTATACCAAGTTGCTACGCTGGTCGAAGGGGCAATGAGGGGGGAGATCCCCGCAAAAATCAAGGCGATTGCTGATGCGTTCACAAGGGGTCTTGGGTGTTTGCTCATTGTATAGAGGGAGAGGGGGATCGCTATGCCCATCCCTGCGATCAAATAGCTAACGACCCACGGAGACTCTAAGTCGTAGAGTGAAGAGACTATCCCAACAGGGAGATAGCCAACATTTGGAGAATATGTGAAAACTCCCTTCCAATACCAAGCCTCTAAAGAGAACGCTATGAAGGCTGAAATGAGACCAGAGAAGAAGCCAAGCAAGGACCCCCTCTTCGCTGAAATATATAGAAGGACTAGAGAGGAGACGAAGATGGCCAAGCCAATCACTTCGTGACTCATAGAAGCAAATGAGCTGAGCAAAACAAGTGTGAAGGATCTCCAAGTAACTAGTTCATCCTTCCACTCTTCAGCTTTGATGAGAAATGCTAGCAGAAAGATCGATCCTAATAGTTGCCTTTGGTAATCCCACGAAATCCTCAGGTTAAGGACAAATAACATCGTAAATAGGCCGGCGAAGAGAGAACCTTTCAGACCAGCTCTGTAGACCCTGTAAGCGAGGAGAGCTGAAAGAGATGTTAAAATCCCATATGCAATGCTAGGATATAATTTGAAAGCCTCCCATGCTCCGCCCAAAAGGGCTGCGGGCAAGAGAATGATGTCGAGCATAGGAGGAATATTTCTCATACCTCCCTGCCAGTAATAGCTAGAGAATGGATTTAGATTTGTCACGAAGTCTTCCAGATGGGCTACGTATTCAGGTGTATCCCATCCAATCAGCCAGCTTCCCCATTTCAGCTCAGGATAAAAACGAAAAACGAATGCTACTGCTCCAACAAGCAGATAGAGAATAAGAGGTCTGGCGGATAAAGAAAATGATAACACGTTCAGATAGTATTTTGACTGCAACAAAAGACTTCTGATGCTTGGTCCGCTGGAGAAGGGTAGAGGGCTTCCCATAACAGCATGAAAGAAGGAAAAAGCAAAGGTTAGGAAAGCTCCAGGAAAAATTAGGAGGGAAAGTGTCAGCCCCGTCTTAGTGTAATAGGTTCCAAAGAGGGGAAGGAAATACCCCAAGCTGAACGTTCCATTAGCCAGAATTGAACCAATTCTTCCCAAAATGACCAAGAAACCCCCAATCAATTCAAGGAGCATCGTGGAGATGACGGAGTGAGATGAAAACATCTGTGAATCGATCCAAAGTGCGAGGAGAGACAGGAAGAAGGATCCCCACATCGCATAGTCAAAAAACAGTTTCACCTTTCCTGAGGATGAAAGGCTTTCCAAAGCGAGTGCTGATAAAGCGAAGGATAGGATGGCGAGAGAAGAAGGTAAATACCTTTTAGCGCGAACTTCCAAGATCTCAATGCCACCCCCGCCGAGATGCTAACAATTATTATTCACAATAGAATTGTTATCAGGAATATTTCCACATCTGAGAACATGGAGATTTCTACTATTTAAGCAATTGGGATGCCTCTTTTTTCAAAAGCATCCCACATTCAAATTAGAGACATATCTCAAAAATCTCTTGAAAGAACTTCAAATGAAGCTATCTAAACTGGCAAAAATCGAAAAGTTTATAAACATAATGAAACATATTTCAAAATTGGTGATATGGATGGGATGGTGGGGAAGAGGAATGGGAGGCTGGAGAGGCCCCTATCCAGGAAATGGACCCTGGAGTTACTTGCCTCCCTGGGAAAGGCCAGGATGGAAGTATGGGAGAGGATGGTGCTGGTGGTACTTGGGGACACCGAGCGCAGCTTCCCCTGCTGTTGCAGCTCCATGGATTGACAGAACCGCAGAACTCAAGTACCTCGAAGATCTGAAAAAGAAAATAGATGAGAGAATCGAAGAGCTCAAGAAGAGCATGCAGGAATCCTCCACCTGAGCTCTTTTCAAAATAATAAAATTTTTTATTCGTACAGGATTCAATTCAGATCAGCTACTTCCCTCTCCTTATGCTCTTTGCTGCATATGAAGAGATAAATCCATATATTGCTCCGCTTGCCATAGCTGCAATAACCCACAAGGACATTTCTAAACTACTTCCAATATCTCCGAAAAGGAGAGCATCTAGTGCTACTGCTATAGGACCCGCTGCGAGACCTGATAGTGCACCAGCTATAGAGTCCCACTTCTTGTACCTCATAGCGAAATATACCAGCTCGGATGCTGCTCCCTGTAGAACCCCATAGATGATATTTGTTATCCCTCCTGCTGGGGCAATGAGCGTCTCAACAAAAGCACCAACTGTTTCTCCGAGGAGAGCGGAAAGAGGCTTCCTAATGAGCGTTGCCGCGAGCGGAGCCCCTATGAACCAGAGACCATAGGAGGCGAGTCTCGCTCCTACCGGTCCAGCAACAGCTTCAACAGCATAGTAGATGGACCAACCACCAGCGAATATGATTCCGCTGATCACCCCAACAACTGCGAGGAGCGCCAAGTCTATACCAGTGTACCTAACTTTCCTTTCTTTCTTCTCATCATCGGTCATCCCTCTCACCATAAACTATTCTATTATAATAATGATATAAATCTTATGATTACTTAGTTATATGAGACTAGATGAGAAAAAGGCATAGACCCACTCGGCGGCAGCAAGAGCAAGTACCGCGAGATCTTGAAGCTCGATCTTCCCTCTCATACTCCTTTTCCGAATCTTTACCCCTCTCAGCTCTGCGGAGATTCCGCTCCATACAGCCCTCTCATAGCTAACGCTGAGCATGGAAAAGAGAACCTCCTTCAAGACAATAGGATTGAAAATATTCGTGCCTACTTCCCTCTCTTTTCTAGCAACAATGAGCTCTCCGTAGTCTCTGGAGAGTAAGGGGAAGAGCCTGAAGGCGTGGGATATTGAAAAGGCTATCCAGGGAGGCATACCGAGATCTCTCTCCAGCGACCTCACCAGCTCTCTAGATCCTCCACTTAGCCCGAGCATCAGAAGGGTTGCCCCAATTATGAGAAAGAACCTGAGGTTCAATGTTATGAATGAAGCAAAAGCACCACTTCTCACTGCGAAGCCTCCAATCGAGAGAACAACAAAGCCCTCGTTATGAAAATATATACCGTTCAACAGAGCCCCCCACATATTGAAAATGAGTATAATGAATACAAGCTTCATAGGTAGGGATCTCCTGCCGAGTGGGAAGCCTAGGATGGAATTCAAGATTGCTGGAACTGCTAAAGCTGCAGGAGAGCTGAAGATAAAAGCCATGGCTGAAACGGCCATTGAGTAGAGGAAAAGGACCGAGGGTTTAGGGCTCTTTCTAGAGCCGTCCATACGCAATCTCCTCCAGTTCCAGGCCCTTCTCATCGGGATCGCATTCCTTCAGCTTCCTATTTTCAAGAACATATGCCCTCTCGGCAACCTCAGCTAGAACCCTCGGATCGTGCGTTGAGATCAGGATCGAAGCTCCTTCTTTCTTCAAAATCTCAATCCTTCTGAAGAGCTCAGAAAGCATAAGCTTATCCAATCCGACGGTGGGCTCATCGAACAGCATCAAAGGGGGGTTGTAACTCCAAGCTATAACAGCAGAGAGCCACCTCCTCTGTCCCAGGCTCAATGTATAGGGAGAGGAACTCTTTCTATGCTCATAGAACTCCAGCATCTCAGTTATTTTCTCAATCCTCTTACCAGTTTTCTTGGATAGGGATAAGATCTCTTCCTCGAGTGTGTTCTTTATGAATAGGTATTCAGGTACCTGCGGGACGTAGAAAGGTTTCTTTCTATTCTCATCAGATATCTTGACTTCCCCATTGCATTTTTTGTGGATGCCGGCAATGGCCTTGAGCAGTGTAGTCTTTCCCGAGCCGTTCGGTCCAACGAGAGCAACGATTTCCCCACTCTCCAACTCCAACTCCACGTCCTCGAACAGGGGTTCTTCATCCCTATTCCCGTACCAACAGCTCAAGTTTTTCACTTCGAGAACTTTCCACCCTTTTTTGTTGCGATCCTTTCTCTTGCTGACCACATGTGAAGCATCGACACCGAGGGAATCTAGCTCCCGCGAAACCGCATCGTATTCATCGAGCTCTCTGAATTCCCTAGCTCTTCCCTTTCCCTCCAACACTACAACTTCAGAGGCCAGGTCAAGAAAGTACTTCGCCTTATGCTCCACAACAATTACCGTTTTCCCCAATCTGAGCTGTTCAGCAATGAATGTGCGGAGCTCCCTTATCCCCCATGGGTCTAAAGAAGCAGTGGGCTCGTCGAACGGGAGGGTCGTGGGCTATTGCTGAAGCCAGAGAGAGCCTCCTCTTCTCTCCTCCCGATAGATCCTCCACATGTTTAAGCATTTTTTCGCCCAGTCCGAACCTATTCAGCAATTCCCTAGCTCTTGTTTCAGCCTCATTTTCTTCTGAACCGAAGTTCTCGAGGGTGAACATGACTTCATCGAGAGGAGTCGGCATGAGTAGTTGCCTGTCTGGGTCCTGAAGAACGAAGCCATATATCTTTCCAGATGCAGACACGGGATCCTCGAGGGCTAGAATATCTTCTCTTTCATCATATGAAACCTTCCCCTTTACCCACCCTCCAAGAAGGGTGTGCAGGATCCCAGTGATAGCGAACAGAAGAGTGGTCTTCCCCGAGCCTGAGCGTCCCCCCACTAGGACTAGCTTCCCCCTTTCAGCATTTATGCTCACATTTCCTATTATGGCTTCTCCTTCAACGTAACCTGCTGACTCTATTTTGGCTGAAAGCATCTTCGATCTTGTTATAATTTTATTATCAATATGTTAATAAATTATTGATTAGTAACTAATGAAAGTATATTTGGAGTCTCATGTTTGCGTGTTGGAGTGGAAGTATGGCTCAGAAGATATGAGGAACACATTCTCCTGCAGATATATAATAGAGCACATATATCATAGTAGAGGATGCTCCGACGGATGCCTCGAGGCACTGGTATGGTGTAGGGGAGCTGAAGGGTTCTCTCAGGCTATGCGGAGAGATCTTTGAAGAACCTTGAAGAGAGTAGCGTATGGTCTCGTCTGGCTCCCGGTCATGGTCAACCCGGTCGTCAGATCATATGGCTGGATGCTCATCTTGGGAAGGTATGGGATCTTGAACTCTCTTCTCTCTCTTCGGAGTAGGGGAGCAGAGGATCCTATATACAGAGCTAGCTGTGGTCATAGGGCTGGTGGAGCTCTTCACACCATTCCTCGTAGCTTCCATATACAGCGCTCTCGAGAGAGTGGGGGAAGACCTCATAATGGCGGCGAGGACGCTGGGGGCAGGGAGCATCCATGTTTTCAAGGACGTGATCCTCCCACTCAGCGCAAAAGGTTACTTCTTTGGTCTCACCATAGTTATAGCGGGGAGCTTCACAGCATATACTACCCCCGTCCTTCTCGGGGGAACCAAGAACATGACCCTCAGCATGCTCCTCTATCTATATGCGGCAACCCTTCTAGACTGGAACTCTGCCGTAGGGCTTTCTATCCTGATGCTCGTCATAGTTGTGGGGCTCGCTGCGCTTCCAAGGATTATATTGAGGAAGAGAGGGTGAATGAGGTTCAGATTACTATTCGTTGCTTTCATAATAACCTTGTTGTGGCTCCTCCTGCCAATAGCCCCCCCCCTCGGAGAACCCGATCATCTCCTTCCCGCCGAAGGGTTTCACCCTGAAATGGTTCTACGATGTCTTCAATATTTCAGATTTCGTGAATGGGTTCAAGCTCAGCCTCACCGTGGCATTCTCTGCGACTTCGTTGACGATCATCGCTACCCTACCTTTGAGCTATAAAATGGCGAGGTCGTCGAACCGCTACAGAGAGATATGGGAGAGCCTCTTCGAGCTCCCAATAGTGATACCGCAAATGGTTCTCGGCTTTGCCTTGTTCATATTCTTCGTCAGATATTTGCAGATCTCATCTGTACTTGCCCTGATAGTGGGACACATGGTTGTCATCTCTCCATATGCTCTCAGCAACGTCTACGCCGGAATCTCATGGATGAACTGGGAAATGGAAGACGCAGCTGTGAGCCTCGGGGCAAGCAGGATCAGAGCCTTCTTCGAAGTAGTTCTTCCGAACGCCAGGAATGCCCTCATCTCGGCATTTCTCTCCTGCTTCCTCATATCTTTCAACGCAGTCGAGATCTCTCTCTTCCTCAGCATAGCTGGTACTTCTACCCTTCCCGTAGCGATGCTGAATTTCTTAGCTATGAGGTGGGATCCAGCCATATCAGCCCTTTCAGCAATGCTGGTTCTCTTCACGCTGATTCTGGTCCTTCTATCGGAGTACATCTTCGGGGGTCGAGGCAAATGAGAGGGGAAGTCCTCAAAGTTGAGGATCTGTGGGCTAGGTACTCTAAGAAGCAAAGTTACATCTTGAAGGGGATAGATTTCTCACTGAAGGGTGGGGAAATAGTCGGAGTCCTTGGGCCCAGCGGATCTGGAAAGTCGACTCTTCTGAAGACAATAGCTGGAATAGTTCCCACAGAGAGGGGGAGAGTGTATATAGATGGGAAGGATGTCACGAACTTACCTCCGAACAAGAGGAATTTGGGGGTAGTCTTCCAGAGCTTCGCCCTCTTCCCCCACATGACTGTTGGAGAAAACATCGCATATGGTCTCAAGCTGAGGAGCATTCCTTTGAAAGAAAGAGAGAGGAAGGTCGAGGAGCTACTGAAATTGATAGGTCTCGAGGGTTTCAAGGACCGCTATCCATCGCAGCTCTCTGGAGGGCAGCAGCAGAGGGTAGCTCTAGCGAGGGCCTTGGCCATAGATCCACCCCTCATCCTCATGGATGAGCCCATGAGCAATATAGATCCGATCTTCAGGAGCAAGCTCAGACAGGAAGTGAGGAGGCTCCTCAAGGAAAAGAACGTGACTGCCCTCTACATCACCCACGACAGGGACGATGCTTTCGAAATTTCAGACAGGATAGCTGTAATGAGGGAAGGAATGCTCGAGCAATTTGGAAGGCCCGAGGATCTAGTCTCGAGACCCAAGAACAGATTTGTGGCAGAGTTCCTGGGGATGGACAACATAGTCGAGGTGAAATGCGATGATTCATGCAAGGATGAGGGTGAAGTCATCTCTCTTCACAGCGAGTCATATTCTATTGCTCTGCCCAAGCACTCCCTCTCCAAAGGGGGCATCGTCTTTGGGATATCCAAGCAGAAGTTGAGGATAGAGGAGTCGAAGCCAAGAGATCCATCTTGGATGTTTGGGAGGGTTGTGGACATTACGTTCATAGGAAGCGGCTACTCTGTCCTTTTTGAGACGAAACTGGGGGATATCAAAGTCTTCTCTCCAGACGTAGAAAAGATCTCCGTCGGTAGGGAGCTATATGTCTCCTTCTCTCCCAGAGACGTCGTATTTATAGGTGATTGAAATGGGTCTCCTCATGACCTTTGGAATAGTACTTTTGGGAAAAGGTAAATATATCGAAAATGGAGGTGTAGTCTTCGACAGCGAAGGGAAGATCCTCGATGTAGGGAAGAGAGAAGAACTCGAGAGAGATCACAGACCAGAGCTATTATATGGTTGCCGCGAATGCTTAGTGATGCCAGGACTGATAAACGCACATACCCATTTAGCCATGACCCTGATGAGGGGGTTTCCTGGTACCGTTTCTGGGTTCTCATGGTTGAGAAAAGTATGGGAAATAGAGAAGATGCTCAGACCTGAACATATATATGCGGGGGCAATGCTCGGCATAGCCCATTCGCTCAAGAGCGGGATCACCACCGTTTCCGATCACTACTATTTCGCGGAGGAAACAGCGAGAGCAGCGCTTGAACTGGGTGCCAGAGCTGCCTTGGCGAGAACTTTCATGGATCTTCAGGAAGGACCCCC
Organism: Fervidicoccus sp.; assembly: GCA_002899805.1. Taxonomy (GTDB): domain Archaea; phylum Thermoproteota; class Thermoprotei_A; order Sulfolobales; family Fervidicoccaceae; genus ARK-14. The sequence goes on along the minus strand of POCB01000159.1, from coordinate 131 downwards.
AGGCCACGATACTCCACAGTCTAGCTTCAAATTCGCTGAAAGCTTTGAAAAAAAGCACGATTTGATATCCACCTTCATAGGACCTCATGCCCTGTACACATGCTCCGATGATGCTCTGCTGGAAGCAGCCG
>POCB01000255.1 GCA_002899805.1 Fervidicoccus sp. | reverse complement strand
TGGGCGACCGATGAAACGGCCGACCTCCACGGAGCAAGGTGCCCTACCGATGAGTTGCCGCCAAAGGTGGGGCAAGTCCGCTAAGCCGAATGCCGCTGAAACTACAGAAGACGGGTTATAGCGGGATCCGGCCTCCCTCCTCAGCGCCCTCTGGTCAACAACAATAGCCTCTTCTGTAATGATGGCGTTTGTACATCGATTTGAAGAAGATGTTCTACTTTTGATTCCATAAAGATTAAATAGCCATAAATTGTGAAAAAAATATAAAAAAAGTAACATACGTGATAAATATGCATATACCCGACGGATATCTCAGCGAAAATGTTTGGATAACATGTTACGCTGTATCCCTACCCGTTATAGCTTTCGCTTATTTCAAGCTGAAGAAAAAAATGGGAACGGAGAAAATCCCCCTGTTCGGTGTCCTAACAGCTACTGTCTTCGCTTTACAGATGGTGAATTATCCTCTAGGACCGGGGGGAACCACAGGGCATCTCATTGGGACCCCGATGCTTTCGATCATATTCGGTCCGGAAGCAGGTATCGTGGGAATATCTGTCGTCCTTTTGATACAAGCCCTCCTCTTCGGTGATGGGGGAATAACAACCTTTGGAGCGAACGCACTCAATATGGCGATAGCTGCCTCCATAGTTTCGTTCCTCACTTATAAATTAACTAATGAGGAAAATATTCAAGAGTGAGAGTGGGAGGATTGTTTCTGGTGCTGTAGCAGGGTGGCTCGGGATAGTTTCAGCAGCCTTCCTCTGCGGAGTTGAGCTGGGTCTCTCCAAGAGCACCTTCGGCTACGGTCTAAATATAACTATTCCTGTCATGACGATTTCGCTGCCGTATTGGGGATCGTCGAGGGAGCAGTCACAGGTTTCGCTGTCTATGCATTCGGTAAATATAAGCCAGAACTTTTCTCGGGGTGAGGGCCTTGAGGAAAATGTATTTAGTCCTTTCGGTTGTGGCTTCAGTTGCCATGTTAATTGGCTCTCTCGCTTTCTCTTTTTCATATGAACCGCTAGACACGGTAGCTGAGAGGCTCAACCTTACCCAACAGAGCATCCTTAACTCTCCATTCCCAGAGTATACGATCCCGGGGTTGCCCGATTGGTTGGGAGGAATCTTGTCTGGCTTGATCGAATTCATTGTAGTTCTGATAATGGTCGCTGTTTTGCTCGGAGGTAAAAGACATGGAAGCGGTGAAAAAGCTCAGTGAATTCGCTGAGATCACATACCTGTGCGAAAAGCCTAAGCGAAAAATTCTGAGCGAAGCCGATTCTGCCTCATTAGTTTTGTTCTCTCCCATTTTGGTTGTTCTGTCGAGAGGAATGATTTTCCCCATCATAGTAATATCCTTCTCCCTTCTGATATCCACATTGATTGGGGAAAAAGTAAGCAAGTTTCTTCGAAGCACACTTCTATTCATACCCTTGTTCTCTCTTGCTGTCGTCCTACCAAGAGCAGTAATGGATCCTTCATTCGGCTTTTATGGAGCTGGGATCTTCTCCCTGAGAGTATGGGCAGCCCTCTCATTCCCATCGTTACTGACAAGAAGCTATGGCGTCCCCTATATAGCATCTGGTCTTCATAAGTTGGGAATTCCGAGAGAATTTGCATACCTTCTGATGATAACTTCGCTAGATGCTATAGCTACTGCCAGACTAATCTATAATTCCACTCTCATGCTAATTTCAAGGGGGATGCCAAGCTTCAGGATGAGGGATCTCGGCTACTTCATTGGATATCAGTTAGTTAGGGGATATGAAAGAGGAGAGAGGGTGAACGCAGCATTCATTTCTAGAGGAGGAGAAGATTATATAATGAGAGAAACTAAATTTACATGGAAAGGCTATGTTATGATAGTAGCTATGCTTTTGACTTTTTTAATTACTTCTGGAATAACGATCTGATCGTTTTTGAACTGTACAGGTGAACCGACTCTATGAAAATTGCTGAACTGAAAGATGTTTATTATAAGTACCCAGATGGAACAGAGGCTCTGAAGGGAATAAGCTTAGCAGTTAACGATAGAGAAGTACTATGTATGTTTGGGCCGAACGGTGCCGGAAAGAGCACGGTGCTTTTGATGCTCGATGCTTTGATATTTCCCCAGAAAGGAACAGTGAGGCTCTTCGGTTCTGAGGTCGATCCCAAAAATGCTTCTGAACTGAGGAAAAAAATAGGCTTGCTTTTTCAGAATCCCGATGATATGCTGTTCAATCCAACGGTCCTAGAGGAAGTCTCCTTCGGATTAATTTCGAGGGGATGGAGAGAGAGGAAGCCAAGAGAAAAGCTGAGAAAGAGCTCTCGAAAATGGGACTAGAAAAGCTCATGGAGAGGATACCTCATAGGCTCAGTTTCGGTCAGAGAAGGCTCGTCTCATTAGCTTCAGTTATCGTCACCGAGCCCGAGCTTCTCCTCCTCGATGAGCCTACTAGCAATTTGGATAGAGAGAATAAGACCAAGATAATCGCCCGGCTCCTCGAATACATAGAAGAGAGGGGAGAGAAGAGCTGGGGGATGGTCATAGCGAGTCAAGATGAAGAACTGAAAGGCATATGCAACGATATTATTTATATTGAATATGGAAGAATTTTAGAAGGGGAAAACAGTTGACGGCGAGATTTTCCGTATCTTTTCCCAGAAATCTTCTGGAAGAACTTTAGAAAATATCTGAAGTAGAGGGTCTCAGTAGGTCCGCCGTTCTTCAGAGGGCTTCTGAAATGTACGTAGCACAGATGAAGTGGAAGACAAGCGAGGGGAATGTGGCAGGGGCACTTCTCATTCACTATAACCATGAAGTGAGAGGACTTGAGGAAAAGCTTACCGATACTCAACATGATTTCTTGGATGTGATTGTTTCATCTCTGCATGTTCACCTCACAAAAGAGGAGTGCATGTTAGTAGTAGTTGTTAAAGGAGATGTGAAGAGGATAAGGGAATTGGTAGATGAAATATCAAAGTTGCGAGGAATCAAAAGCTGGCAGTTCTCTTTTGTGAACTTGGTAACTTGAGGTCATAGTAATTACTATACCATCGTGTAATTTCTGGTAGTGCCAGCTTTGTCTCCGTCAGGGCTGAAATTAGACAGCTTTTCGAATCTTCGCTCAGCTTGGAGCAAAAAGATACTACTGCAGAAGTTTTTCTCCCATGTATCCCCTCTACACTTCCAGAAATGAAAGTCTCTGCTTCAACCAAATCGCTTCCAATTAAAGGGGATATCCCAAAGCATGGATGCCTCCTCCATTCTCCACGGATCTGCTCTCTGAGGTAGGCTAGCTTCCCTCCTTCATCACTCTTTTTACCCCTTCTAACGATCGATGTCGAGAACATTAGCTTTAGGAGAAATATCAAATCCGTCAGAGACCCCTCCTTCGATCTTATATGCTGAAGGGCTATCATTCGCTCAGAAGCATTACCCATTTCCATCAATTGCCACGCTATTTCATCGATGACCTTGGAGCTGAGAGATAATAGCATGATTTTCCTAAATGGAGTTGGAAGAAGGAAAGATAGAAAAGGAGAAATACATACTTTAAATTCGGTTGAGCAGTTCAACTCTTTTACTATGCCTAAGAGTGGGAGCTGATTTATTTCAATTTGTTTGAGACCCCCAACGAAAGGCGAAAAGCTTTCTTCGGGATCTATTAGACCCATCCATTGAAGAGACCTCAGCCATAGAAGCCCCCTCGAGTAGCTATAGCTCTCTTCAAGATACTCGAGCAGGTCTTCCCCCGAGCTCAATGCTTTTGAGATCGCTATACTGAGCTCTCTCATTGGAGATATCAGGGAAATGGGAGATCTCGGCAGTAAGCCACCCCTGCTTTCTGGTGGATATAAAGGAGGAAGAATCACATCAATCCCCCCCTCTATTATGCTTCTCGTCAGCATACTTTCCACTGAGCTCTCCGACACCATCGTTTTCTAGTGAGATAAAGTACATTTCAACTAGCTCAAATTTCCTCGAATGTTTCCCTTGCAATTTCAACAACCTTCTTGTTCTCATAACTTCTCTCAGATTTCAATTCTTTAATATTTTAGACTCTATCCGCGAGGACTGAGTAGTTTACCAGATCTTCGAAGAACTTCGGAGCTGGAGAAGACCCCTCCATCTGAAGGTATAATCCTATGAGAGTGTTCCTTTCAGGGTATTGCTCTTTCTAATCCTGGAGCAATTTTGGACTTCATCATGACCTGCTTCTATCTAAATCTATCTTCTTTGAAACTACTGGTTAGGCATAACTTTTGCCTCTATCCCGAGCCTCTTTTCCACATTTTTAGCGAAGTTCTCAGCCACTTCCCTCGAAGTCCTGTAACCATCGACAATAAGTGTCTTTGGCTCAGCCTCCTCCACATAATTGATTGTATCTTCGAAATCGGCATGATCGCTCAGAGCAACAATCCACTTTTCATTCTTACCGTTTTCGTATATTTTTTTGATCGGGGAAGCGAAGAACCACCCTGTTAGAGATATCTCCGAGGTAGATGGAATAACATTGTTCCTCGCATTTGCATGGCTCATATAGATAAACCACCCAGATTCAATTATCTCTCTTCCCTCATCTGATTTTTCTGAGAAGTGATCATTTATTTTGAGCCCATGCTTTCTAGCTACCTCTGTGAGCCTGAATACCTTCTCGGGCATTACAAATGGAGCCGATATGCCGTAGCTTCTCAATATGGACATCGCTTCCTGTAGCTTACCATGATATCCCTTCACAATCACTGGTTTCCCCTTTGAAAGGAGATCAGCAACCAGGTCGCTGAAGAGCAGGTCTATTTCCCTTTTGAAAGGTCTGACCATAAACTCGTCTCCGTATGTAGCATCAATGATAAGGACATCGAGATCTCTCATGATATTTGTGCCTGGAAACTTGAAGTCACCCGTGTATCCAACCCTTATCCCATCCGGTAGCTCTACTAAAACCTGCGCGCTTCCAATTACGTGGGTAGATTTTATGAGGGTCAGGACTTCTTCCTCGAAGGCTATAGATCTCCCATATTCAATAGGAAGTAACTTTTCCTCAGGAAGAGATTGTCCGAGAACTCTCAATGCTTCGAGAGTTGGGTAGGTCGCCACGATGTGATTGGCTGTTCTCTTGCTCTTCGATAGTTGTAGCGTATGATCACTGTGAAAATGTGAGATGACCCTGATGGGCCTCCCAGCAAAGGAATCAATTTCGAACCTTCTTCCCAATAGTATTGCTCCATTGGAATTAACTGTTGCTCTGCTGAACGTCTCTGCTTGTACCAAAAGGCCATCTCCCAATCACTACTTTCCACGGGAATTTATAATTCTATCAGACGATTTTTCGAGGTATTGAAGCTCAAAGACTGTTTTTAAGCCAAGCTAGATGAAATTGGTATTGGAACAACTCTTCCTTCGACCGATATTATCTTGAATTTTACACCATACACATTGCTCAGCACTTCTTCTCTCAGGATTTCTTCAATGCCAATAGGACCCACTGCTCTCTTAGAATCTAAGATTATCCCTTCGCTGCATATCATTGATGCTTCAGTGACCTCATGCAAGCTTATTACAAACAACTTCCTATCCTTCTCTTTTTTAATTATCTTATAGAGAGAGAGTCTAGATTTAACGTCCAGATGACTCATTGGTTCATCTAGCGTTAGGATTCCAGCTCTTGAAGCTAAAGATGAAGCCAGAAGGATCTTCATCTTTTCTCCTGTACTGAATTCCTCAAAATCTCTATCCAAATTGAGAGAGAAATTCAGCTCTTTGAGAAAGCTTTCTACACGTTCGAATTCTACCCCTTCTACCCAATTGCCATACAAGAGTCTCCTATCATCGCCGGCCAACACAGAAAGAGCTACATCTCCCCCTCTCATACCAGGAAGACTTGGGGGATCCGAAGGGAGGTAAATGGTTTTGACGTTCGGGTCCCTCTCAACTATTCCTTCTAGAGGGGGAAGAGTACCCGAGAGAGTTTTGAGCAATGTGCTCTTACCTGAACCGTTGGGGCCCATCACACAATAAATTTTTCCCAAGGAGAGAGAGATATCGAGGTCGGTGTAAATTGGAGATGAGTACCCAATTGCTCCCTTCAGTCTAATTTTCATCTCTCTCCCCTCCTAACACTCCTCAACAATAGGAAAAGGAAGTAGGGCGCCCCAAGCATACTCATAGCGATACCAACAGGAAGCTCAGATGGCATGAACGCGATCCTCGATGCTATGTCTGCCAAAAGAAGAAGAGATGGAGCAAGAGAGGCGGAAACTACCGCCGAGGCCCCTGGATCACCGCCTACTAATATCCTCGATATATGGGGTACGATGAGTCCGATGAACCCTATAGGACCCACAGCCAAAGTGATAAAAGCTATGCTTATGCTCGAAGCCAGTATGCTCTCTTTCCTGATCTCTTCTACTTTTATGCCTTCGGATCTCGCTATGTCTTCACCGAGCATCAATTTCCTAAGCTTTCCAATTCTCAGGAGCAAATATACCATGATCGATATGAGGCTGAATAAGCCGTAGTATACTGTAGTCGAGTTAGAGAATTGAAGTGACCCAAGAACAATTGCTACGCCACCCCTTGAAATAGTAGGATTAACTATTAAGATCATATAGGAAATCGAAGTGAGCATAGTGGATATCATCACCCCTCCCAACGTGATAACGAGGATCTTGAATCCTCCAATCCTGCTCAATACATATATAGCAGTAGTGACAGCTAGCGAGAAAAGAAAGGAAAAAGCCGGGACAACATATAAGCCTAGCTTGATCGAAGCGATATAGCCGAGGAGAGTTCCCAGCATAGCTCCAGATGATATCCCCAGGATGCTTGAATCGACTATTGGATTCATCAATATCGTTTGAAGGAGTAGTCCATTCAGAGAAAGAGAGGATGCTGCTAGAATTCCGGTAATCGTTCTATATGCTCGTAGAAGGAATATGGGATCCCCCTGGTTCCATCTTTCAATTGGAAGAGTACCTGATGAGCCCAGATAGATACTCAAGAGAGATGCAGGAAAGATGACTGCTATCGATAATAAAAAAACAAATCTCAATTTCCTTCTCTTGATTTCTAGATACCTTCTTATAGAAGGTAGCAAAGGAGAGACCTCACTTTGTCGAAGTCAAGTTCATAACTTCATCTAACGTTAGATCGTTTGGAACTTCTTTCGCTCCATACACATCAGGATGGAGAATCAGCGATAGAGCTAGCTGGAGCTCAATCACTCTTGGGCTGGGTCTTGAAGCCATATCGTTCAGCTCTCCATGGAACATGTAGACTCTCCCCTCCTTTATAGCTTCTATGTTATTGCCTCCTGGCTGGCTCCTTGCCCATGCTATAAACTGTGTGGCATTGGAGAATCCACCGGCATATTCAGAAAGCACAATTACCTTAGGATTAGCACTCACCAGATCCTCCCAAGATATCATAGGCCAAGCTTGCGAAACATTCTGGAAAGCGTTAGTTCCTCCTGACAAGTACAGCACATCGCTCCAGAAGCTTCCTCCTCCCGCAACAAAGATCGGGTTTATCCACACCAAGTAAGCAACGCTTGGCTTCTCTTGTGTTTTCGAAGTTACAAGTGAGTATGTTGAGAGCAAATTCTGTTTCATGCTGTAGACTAAGGTGAGCGCCTCTTGATAATGGTTGGTGATCTTTCCCAAAAGCAGTATAGCTGAGAATATTTCATCGATGCTCTCTGTTTTCAGAGAAAGGGAAGTGATCCCCATCTGTGATAGAGAATAGACGAACTTGTATTGAACCCCCGTGCTTCCAACCACGAGATCCGGTTTCAAGGATATAACCTTCTCTAAGCTAATCTCACTGAAACCGCCGACCCTCTGTATCGTACCATTTTTGACCATGTCTAGAACTGCAGGTGGGTAATTCGAGTAATCATCTACCCCTACTACGAGGTTGCTCGCATTTATCGCGAAAAGTATTTCTGTTATGCTGGGAGCGAGGGAAACTATCCTCTGAGGTTGTTGTGTTATGAAGACCGTCCTATTGAGAGCATCATATACCTGTATGGGATATTTGAGCTCTTCTATTTGCTTAGAGAGCGTGTCTATTCTCTGTGAAAGTGTCGAGTTCAAGCTCTGTATCGCCGTTCCAACGTTTTGTAGCGATGATAGAGAGGTACCAAGAGCCGAAATCTGCGACGAAGCATTTGAGATCTGTTTCCCTAAAGCTTCAACCTCACCCTTCACGCTTTGCGAAGTTACATAGGACTCATAGGCCAAAAGAACTGCCATTCCAGAAAGGACAATAGCTAGGACGATAAGGGCAATGCTTAGTTTACTCTGGTAATTCAATGCGAACACCTGGTTCTAATATCCAATTATCTTTATTTAAATTTTTTCTTATTTCAAGAAGTAATTTCTAAAGAAGAACAAAAATCGCACTTTTCAGTAAAGAGAAGGGGCGATGAAGGATCTGCCGTCAGTCCTTATTATTCTGACTTGTATCCCATAGACCCTTTCAATGATCTCTTTATTCAGAATAATCTGTGGAGGTCCCTGTGCTACGATCTCTCCTTTTGACATCATAAAAGCATAATCTGCTATTTCTATGGCCTCATTAGGATCATGGGTTGTGAACAAAATGCCTTTACCCTCCTTTACTAGTTCCTTCATAACTTTGAGTACAATCGACTTATTCCTGAAGTCAAGATATGCGGTGGGCTCATCTAAGACTATGAAAGGCGTCTCCTGGGCATAAGCTCTAGCTATGCTGACCATCCTTCTCTCTCCCCCACTCAACTGTGAAAAATACCTCTCAGCATATCGCTCAAGACCGAACCTTTTCAGCGCATTCAAAGCAATTTTCTCATCATCTACTGAAGGAGTCGAAATTGGTGAAATATGGGGGGTTCTACCGAGGAGGACGTAGTCTCTCACTTTCAAAGGAACATTTCTCATTACTTCCTGAGGAACCCAAGCTATCGTTTTTGCCCTATCCCTATCGCTCATTTCAAATAAGTTTTTACCATCAATGCTTACTCTGGGAGGTGTTGGCTTAAGTACTCCCAAAGCTATCTTAGTGAGGGTTGTCTTTCCAGAGCCATTGGGACCAAGAAGAGAAACTATTTCCCCTCCCCTCAATGATAAGCTGATTTTTTTCAATGAGAAGCCTGTCTCGCTATACACAAAGTTGACTTCGTCTATCTTCAACTCAGCTCCACCCATGGTATATCCTCCTCCTGAGAAGGTAAGCAAAAAACGGCACTCCAACGAATGAAGTGAGAACCTCAAGTGGCAATTCTGTTGGCAAAACAGCCCTGGAAATGGTGTCGACGAAGAGGAGAAAGATAGCTCCTACAACAGCAGAGCCGGGTATAGTATACCTGTTCGATTCTCCGAAAAGCATCCTGGAAATATGTGGGATAACCAATCCTATCCAGCCGATTATACCAGCAACCAC
>POCB01000122.1 GCA_002899805.1 Fervidicoccus sp. | reverse complement strand
TAATGCGAAAGTTTTTGAGGTTCCTGGGAACTTCGACCTCGCGATGAATAAGGCACTGGATCTCATGAGGGAAGACCCTAACATTTATTTGATGAATTCAGTGAACCCTTGGAGAATAGAAGGGCAGAAGACTGTAGCTTTTGAGATTGTTGAAGAATTTGGCTCTCCCGATTGGATTGTTGTGCCTGTAGGCAACGGGGGGAATATTTACTCGATCTGGAAAGGATTGAACGAGCTCAAAATCCTCGGGTTTTTGAGGAAAATGCCTAGACTCCTGGCAGTTCAAGCGAGTGGTGCTTCTCCTATAGTGAAATCGCTTTGGCAAGGTAACTTCGTCGAAGTAGAATCCCCGTCTACAGTGGCCACAGCTATTTCAATAGGAAAACCTGTCCATTGGGAAAGAGCGTTAAAAGCGATAAAGGAATCCAATGGAGCTGCTGTAGCAGTTGAAGACGATGAAATATTGAGTTCTCAATCCCAACTTGCTAGGTTCGAGGGAGTAGGCGTGGAAAGCGCTTCTGCTGCTACTTTGGCCGGTCTTAAAAAGGCCCTCCTGGAAGGAATCGTAGATAGAAGGGAGAGCGCAGTACTCATTGGAACTGGCAATGCTCTTAAGGAATCAGACGTGCTACCTCTCAGGTTCCCTCTAGAAAGGATTCAGTTAGAGAAAACAATTGAGATTTTTCGAGGTTAAGGAGGTGAGAAGTGATCAGAATACAGAAAGTAATTAAGATAGGTGGGTCGCTCTTATCTTCAGGTATAGATTACCTCAATGTCGCCGAAAAAATAAAGAGAAATTTTTTGTCGAATGAGACAAAAGCTTTGCTAGTCGTTAGTGCAGCCAAAGGGATTACCGATAAGCTCATATCGTTAGCAAAGGGCAATACTTCTGCCCTCTATGAAGTCGAAGAACAATACATGGATATTGCACATGAAATTGGGGACAAAGAAGTGGAAGCAGAAGTAGCAGCTCTAATAAAGGAACTCAGAACTAAAATCACCGATTGTCGTGGCTCCGATAAATGCGTGCATGTCATATCTTCATATGGAGAGAGGATAAGTGCTGCCTTGATGGCAGGGGCTTTCAAAGCTATCGGAGAATCATCAGCATCAATCAGTGCGCTTAAAAGTGTAATAGCAATTTGGAGGCAAGGCGATTTTTCCATAGACTATGAGTCAACATCGAAATTCCTCCACAGAGAACTTTCTAAAAACAATAGTAAGTCTTCAGTCTTCATTGTTGAAGGGTTTATCGCATCCCTCATTGACGGAGAAGTAGTCACATTGGGGAGAGGAGGTTCCGATTATACTGCTACTGCTTTGGCCGCTGTTCTATCTCTCGATGAAACCTATTTTATAACAGAGACGGAGGGAATATTGAGCGGAGATCCAAAAATAGTGAAGAGACCGAAGAGGATTGATATTCTCGATCTGAACGAAGCCAGAATTGCTTCTCAGCTGGGGGTAAAGAAACTCCACCCGAAAACTTTTGAGCCGGTATTGATCTTTTCCCATCCAAAGCAAATTTACATCAGTTCGATCGATGGAGTCGGAACGCGCATTTGCGGTGAAATCGGTTGCTCCAGAGAGGGAGTAAAGGTAGTAGTTTTGCGTGATAATATTGAAGAACCATATATTGCAGTAATCGGAAAAGGAGGACCAAGAGAAGTCCTTTCAATGGTAAACGAAGAGTCGTTCATTTCACACTTTATCAAGAGGGTTGAGGAAGTTAATCCATATTTGTTTTTCGCCAGGATTGAGAAATCATCCGTTTATCCGGACTTCTTGAATTATCTGCACGATAGATTGGTATGGGGTGAAGTTTCTCATGGACAAGTTTAGAGTAGCAGTCCTCGGTGCGACAGGATTGGTAGGACAGAAATTTGTTTCTTTGCTCTCTAGTCATAAAATGTTCGAGTTAGTTTATCTGACAGCATCTGAAAGAAGTGCTGGAAAGCGCTACAGAGAAGCTGTCAACTGGATCTTGAACGATGAGCTGAGCGAAAATGTGGGAGAAATCAGACTCTATACAAATGAAGAGCTATTGACAAGAAGAGACTTCGATATAGCTTTTACTGCATTACCTTCTGAAGAAGCAGAGGTTGTTGAATCAAAACTCTTGGAAATGGGTAAGGTAGTTGTTTCCAATTCTAGCAATTGGAGGATGGACCCATTCATCCCTTTACTGAATCCTGAAGTGAATGCTGACCACATTTATCTCTTGAGATCACAAAATAACTTCAAAGGCAAAATCATGAAGGTTCCAAACTGTACTTCAGCCATACTTTCCCTTTCACTGAAACCTTTGATGAACCGATTTGGAGTGAGAAAAGTAATAGTTACAACTATGCAAGCTTTAAGTGGTGCTGGATTGACAGGAGTACCATCAATGTTCATCGTTGACAACTTAATTCCTTACATCCAGGGCGAAGAAGAAAAAGTGGAGAATGAGCCTAGAAAGATTCTTGGATCATTCGGATTGAAAGGAATTCAGCCAGCTGGTTTCGAGATTTTCGCAACCACTACTAGAGTCCCAGTTCTCTATGGACATACCGAATCCGTTCTAGTAGAATTGAGGGATAAAGCTGAAAGTACAGAAGAAATTATCCAAGCATTTAGAGACCACTCCTGGAACAAAATAGCAGATCTATCGCTACCTACAGCTCCCAGCGAGCCAATCATTGTTAAGAAAGAGAATGATCGCCCTCAGCCGAGACTCGACAGGGTTTACGGTAATGGGATGTCTATATCTATAGGGAGAATTAGGCTAGATCTAACTGGAAGCGTGCTCAGATATGTCGTCTTAGGAGATAATATAATTAGAGGGGCGGCAGGAACCGGCGTTCTCATAGCAGAGCTCTATGCAGAGCTGAATAAAAAAGGGAAGATATGAGGGGGAAATTTTGACTGAAAAAATCGTTTACTGTGAATATTTCGAACTGCTAAAGAACAAATGCAGGGGAATTTATTTAGATAGTGAGGCTAACATTACTGTGAAGAGTCCTGCTTCAATGGCAAATGTGGGTCCGGGCTTCGACATCATAGGAGTCGCTCTGAGCCATCCCAATGATATTTTGAGCATTTATATAAGGAAAGGAAAAGGAGACCTAGAAATCCAGGTAGAGGGCGAGGAAGTTCTCCAGGGGAAGAAAAACCTCGTTTATTTCATAGCAGAGAACTTCTTGAAGAGTTGCGATGTCCTGCAAACTTCAAGTATAGAATTAAAACTCAAAAAAGGAGTTCCCGTCTCTATGGGGTTAGGAAGCTCCGCTGCTTCTTCAGTAGCTATAGTAGAAGCACTCAGGATCGCTTTGGGGATAGAACTATCAAAAAGGGAACTCATCCTCTTATCCGCATGCGGTGAGCTGTACGCTGCTGGAGCTTTGCATTATGATAATGTTTCAGCGAGCTACTTGGGAGGTATGGTGCTAACTGAACACAATTCGATGGAGTTTTTGAAGCTGCCAGTATTGGATAGAGCCTTTTTCTCCATTATAATGCCGACCTCTCTCAGTGGTAGAGAAGGAAAAACGATGGAAGCAAGAAAGTTGATTCCTGATAAAATTGGATTAAGAGAAAGCATAAAGCAGAGCTCTGCATTCGGGAAGCTCATTTCTTCGCTATTTTTGAACGATATTAAGATGTTCGGTGAGGCCATCAACATTGACTTCATTGCAGAGCCATATAGGAAAGCTATGATACCATATTACAGCGAGTTGAAAAAAGAAGCGCTCGAAATTGGAGCGCTGGGTTTCAATATAGCCGGAGCAGGCCCCTCTGTATTTGCTGTTTCAGATAGTGAAAAGAAAGCTGAAGAGCTTGGAAAGAGCTTAGTAAAATACCTTCAGGATAGAGGAATCTCCGCAAAATACCTTATTACTCGTCCTTCTGTGAATGGGGTGATGGAAGAGGAGATTATTCGAAGTCCATAGCATTCATTATTTCTGGAGGTAGCTTAAGCCCTAATTTTGTAAGGTTATATTTGCTTTCTTCCAGTTGCGCCTTTAGGAGCTGTCGAAACTCTTCCATGCTGATATAGCTCAGAGGATTGAGCTGCTTGAGTCTCTCATCTGTAATACCTGGAACTCGCTTTGGAACGAGGACTTTCTCTCCCCATACTGGATGAGGTTCCCAATCTACCGCTTCTCTCTCTGCTTGGAGAAGGAAAAGCTCTGTCTCTTCTATGAGAGGTCTCTCTCCACCAATCGGCTTCAAAATTCCATTGACTTCCTGTAAAATTGGTTCTGGAGCCATTATTGTTTTTTCTCCCAGCTTCTTCTCGACCCATCTGTATTTGGCAACGATTCTACCGGTTGTATTCCACTGGTATATGTTTACCTCATGACCCTCTTCCTTCCATTTCTTAAGGAATTCGTAGAATCTTATTACATGGACATCATCCTTAACTCCTATAGTGAACTCTGTGAATCTTGGTACGAACCTTACCTTACCTACAAGCTCTCTCGCTTGAGCGGCGTGGCCTACAGTCCTTCCATCTGCGAGGACCTTTGCGGCAAAGCTTGGATCGTTTATTTTAACCCAAGCGTAGTCAGTGAAATATCCCGGACTGAGAAAAACAGCAGCGTTTAGCCTACCTGTACTATCTACATTTCCTCTGAAATAGCCAGTGTCTTCCAAATAGAGAACTGATCTGGCGTTCCTATTAGGGGATCCAAAGTATTGGAACAGCTTTCCTTCGAAGCTCGGGAACCCTTTTTCGTCAAATTCAGTGTTTTCATGCAGAGCTCGGGGGCTCATCGCACCCCTCCACATAGCTTCAAGCTCTGGTGTCAAGTCTTCGGTCTTAGTCCATGCCCCAAGCTCAGAGCCGTAGACTCTGTCTTCACATATTGCAACGATGTCATCGTTCTTGATCTCCTGATCCTTAACATAATCTAGAGGGTTTATTCCAAATAGCTTTTTATATGTCTCAGAATTTTTTTCCGTCCAAACATAAAAACCATGCGTAGATTTTCCGCTCCCTGTCAGCCCCCATATTGCCAGCACCACCCTTTTCCATTTATCATCGACAGTCTTTACAGTAAACTCTCTCAGTGCTGCGTGCTCTCCTGTGCATCCTTTTTTGTAAGCATAGAATATCCAATGGCAAAGCGCCCCCTTCTTGATTTCGCCTTGGTAGGATGACAGTGTTATTACAGTGAAGTTATGATGGGGGAATCTTATTACCGCCATCATCTTATCAGTTCCCGGAATAAGGGGATTGCCGAGATAGTGAGGTATAACAATTAGCGTGACATCCGGCTCTTTTCCTTTATCGGGAGGAAATACTAGCTGTCTCCACCTATAGGCTAAATCTGGGAACTGAGGATCTACAAAAACCCTCACGTTCATCCTAACTTTACTATTTGGAGAACCATATGCTCCGTCTACCTTAATCATCGGACCTTGAGCTAGAATGTGCTCCAGCACTCTCAAGAGCAAAAGTTTATGCTCTTTCTTCATCTCATTCTCGTCATTTATAACCACAGTATTAGCAGCCGAGCGGGACCATATATTGGAAGCCCAACCAAAGGAACCATTCCTGAAGTGTGTAGCATAAAGTTTAGCTCGTTGGAGTAAGTCGTTCGGATTATCTAAGTATGGGGTCAAACCCGCCTTTTGCTTGTACATGAATATTGAGTTGAGGGATTTCAAGAAGTTATCTGGGGTTATTTCGTCCAATTTGGGAATGAGCTCTGACATTTTTCAACACAATACTCATATTAGGAAGCCTCATTTTAAAATTTTTTTATAACGTTCAATGCGAAAACTCTTCGTAAATGGATGGAACGAATTGTGAAAAGCTCCATCCTAATCACTGGAACCCCCGTTTTTGAGGGCAGAATAGCTCACGACAGAAAAATCCGATTTAAGAAGAAATTTCATTGCGCTCATTCTGAACTTATATAGTTGTTTTAGCGAAGAGCAATTAAGCTTATATAAGGAGAAGCTCTCTCGCTATTTCGAGTACCCAATAGATGAAAATATGTAAGTACAATCAGATATTGGAAACATATGAGCAAATCTCAAGGAAATGTGTTTTGAGGTGAAAAATAGGTGGAGAAAGAGGATAAATTTGTAGAAAAAGGAACAGTGGGAAAAATTCCTGAAGTACACTTCAAGGGAGTTAACGAAGACGAGGTCTTTCAGGTACTCATGGTGGGAATGGCGGAAAGTGCCGACAGATTGAGAGTAATAGCAACAAGGAGCGCTTGGTTGCTGATCGAAAGTACTTTGAGTAGCATTTCTTGTCTCATTAAAGAGATAGAAAAGCTTTCGTTAGACCAACTGAGACTTTGGGCTTTCCCAAAGAAAGATACAGGAGTTCTAATTCTGTTCTCCTTCAGATCTGACCCGAAGAACAGGGCAGAGAAAATTGCCCAATTGATCTCAAATAATTGCGGAGTGCAAAAAGCTCTTTTCGAAATAAGCTCAGATTTTGAAGCATATCGTCATATGATATTTAATTCTTTGGCAGGCTTCCCAATAACGATAAAATTTTTGAGAGGAAAAGAAAGAAAGATAGACGAACTCATCATCTCAGAAAGCGAAATGCAGAAAGGATATAAGACTATGGAAGATCTCCTCCTAAGAATAGAAGAAAGCGGATTAGTTAGGGTTATTTCTCTGGATTCACTCTTGCTGAACGGCGAACCTATTGGATTTCATGCTAAAATCTATGTGCATCCGCAGCTCAATAGAGAAGATTTTGATCCCATAGCGAGCAGATTTTTTGAGGCTATAAACTCCTATTTAAAGAAGAAATACAGCGTTGAGCTGAAAGATAAGAAAGTATTTTCGGAATCAGGCAATATGATTGAGATCTCGATGAGCTGAAAAATAGCAAAAAATCACTTATCGTAAATTTTCCCTCTTCCGTCAATTTTGAAAATTTTCCCTCAAAACATACCTCTGAAATCAATCATAAGATGTTTATAATTATTTATAATTATCAATATAGATACCATTTTTATTAAATTTTGAAAAGTTTCTGAAAATGGTGGAAATATGCCTGGACTTTCGATAATAATAGCGAGAGGACAAGCTGAAAATTTCGTATCTTTAGGAGTTCTAACGCAGACAGCAGCGAGCTTGGGAATACCTGTCAAGATATTTGTTACGGGGCTCGCAGTTCCCTATTTTACCAAGAATAAACCAGAACTAAGACCTTCTGCTGAGTTCGCGGATTACGCGAAGAAAATGTTCGAAGGAATGCAGAAACTGAATGCCCCTAGCTGGTACGATATGCTTAAGTCTGCGAAGGAAATTGGAGACGTTAAAATCTTCGCATGCTCTATGACAGCAGAGGCTCTAGGAGTTAAAAAAGACGACTGGGATCCGATCGTCGATGATGTCGTGGGAGCTACGTTCTTCCTGACAAAAACCGCGGGGGATACAGTTATTTACATATAATATTTTTCTTTAAAATATTTCGGGTTAAGATATATATGAGGTAGATGTATATGGGCGAGAAAAAGTTAGTTGATGCTAGAGGAATGGCTTGTCCAGGTCCGATTGCCAAACTCACAAGGGCATACAGGGAAGCAAAGAATGGAGATATTATAGAAATCCTCGCAACTGACCAGGGCTTCATTCCCGACATAAAATCTTGGGTTGAAAGCACTGGAAACAAATTACTGGAGCTAGGACAGGACGGTAGCGGTGTCATCAGGGCAGTAATCGAGGTTACAGCGAAAAAGTGATGCATTGATTCGTAGAAGGGAATGTGAGAGCCTTGAAGGGGAAACGAGCCGTTATTGTGGGCGGAGGTTCTGGAGGTATAATAGCAGCGAACTTATTGGCAGAAGATGGCATGGATGTAACCTTGGTTACTGATAATCAATATCATTTTTTCCAGCCGGCCAACCTCTTCATTGCTTTTAGAGGAGATCCCGCTGAAAAATATACTAGAAACGTAAGCGAACTACTCAATCCTAAGGTAAGGCTGAGAGTAGAAAGAGCAAAAAGAGTTGATCTTGGAAATAGGACAATTTTCACAGAAAGTGGGATAAAGATTGATTACGACTATTTAGTGGTAGCAGCTGGAGCTAGGCTTGATTACGACTCTCTTCCAGGTTTAAGGGAAACTCGTGAAATGTACGGAGACTATTACTCTACTCCACAGTCTGCTGCTAAAGTCTGGGAAACTGTTAAAGGGCTGCAGGTAGGGAAGTTTGTCATAGCTGTTCCAGATCTGATTATAAAATGTCCGCCAGCTCCACATAAGGGAACATTTCTCGCAGCATCCTACTTCAAAAGAGAGGGCAGGAGTGTGGAAGTAGAATTACTCTATCCATCTCCACACATTTACACTGAAGCTGAACTAGCTAAAACAGTGGAGGAAAAAATGAGGACTTTCGGTAACATAACTTTTAGGACCTCCTTCATGATAGATAGCATCGACGTTGAAAAGAAAACTGTAATCAGTATGAGTGGAGAAGAAGTGAAATACGATGCTATTGTGTCGATACCCTTCCACAAAGGTCCTGACATAGAATTTGAACCTTCAAATGTGAAGGATGATGATAGCTTCATCAAAGTTGATAAGAACAAATTAAACATAATTGGCTACGACGATTCCTATGCTATAGGGGACTGCACCAATGCCCCTACATCGAAGACTGGTGTAGCAGCTCATCTGGGAGCCTTTACTGTATGGAAGAGGATAAACGGTGAGAATGCAAAATATTCAGGTAGGACAAACTGTCCTATGATAACAGAAGATGAAGCAATCTTCGTCATTAGCGACTATGAGCATAAACCAGTGAGGCAGAGATTTTCTAAGTTGAAGAGATTGATGGAAGATATATTCGTAGCAATGTATTTTCCCTCTCTGAGATACCCGAAGAGATTTGAGCCTATATTCGATGCATACTTCAAAGCAACGGAGCCTGAAGTTTTAGGTGAAAGAGGATGGTAGAAGAAAAGAATAGCTATCAGACTACGGAAAAACTGATCTCTTTCTTAGAAAACAATGAAACAGAAGAGGCTATAGCTAATTTGATGGAATTGCTGGTCATTGCAAACAAAAGTGGTCTGCTGGATTTGCTTAAAGTAATGGCCAACGAAGAAGTATTTGAGAGCCTATTGAAATACCTGCTCAATGCAAATGTGTTGAGACTAGCCGACAAGTTAGATGCTTATGCTGAACTTTTCGATAAGGCTGGAACCGTTCTCCTCTCTGAAGAAAAGGAAAGAACGGGGATAGGGGATTTGCTGAAAGCATTGGGAGATCCAGATGTTCAGAGAGGACTGACTAAAGCTATAAAGTTGTTGAAGCTGATTGGTTCTTATAAAGAGAAGTAATTTTTTGGGCAACTATAAAAGTTAAAAGCTCCTTTTTCAATTCTTTAGATGCACCTTTAGAGGAGGGCCGGTAGCTCAGCTGGAAGAGCACTCGGTTTGCACCCGAGAGGTCCCGGG
>POCB01000106.1 GCA_002899805.1 Fervidicoccus sp. | reverse complement strand
CCCCCGACCCTCCTGCTAGGGAGTGTGAGGGCAGGCAGCTTTGGCTCCACATACGACCCTGAATTCACTACAATGAAGGGCGCGTTTGAAAGCTGAAGTGCCGCCCTCGTTATAACTGCAGGCGTGGGGATCCCCGAAGGTGTAGTAGGGATAGAGTCTATGCTTTGAGGCTTCCCATACTGAACGTACTCGACATCTAGAGCTGGAGTGAATAGAGTAGCGGCTGCCATTTCCCCTGCCAGAGAAATGTTCGGAATTGTTGATGTGAGTGTGGAGGCGATTACGCAAACTACTACAGCTTTTCCCTTTCTCATCTCTTCAGTTTTGAAAGAGCCGTGCACTATCTTAATTCCCTTTTCCGTTTCAAGACACCCCCTTCTTGCTTTGGAAATTAAAACAATTGCTATACTTTGAGATCCTTGAATAATACTGATCTTCTTCTAATCAAAAAAAGTTTTATTCAAAACATAAAAGTGAAAGTCCTTGTAGGCTCATTTAATTCGGGATAGATATTCAGCGAAGAGCCCGGCAATCTTTTCCGGGTCATCGCAGTAGATTCTAACAGTTTTAACTCTATCCTTCTCCCCCCGATTTATTTCAATTTTATTTGATGAGATCCCGGTAAGTTTTGAGAGGAATTTTATTAGAGAAGCGTTGACTTTCCCCCGCTCTGGAGGTTGTGTAGAATGAAAGATTAGCTCTCCCCGTTCAGAAATGATGCCCGTATCTTTGGATTTCGGCTTGACATATATGATCAGGTCGACAAACCCGTTTCCTATCTGAATTGAGCTTTTTGCAACGCCGTTTTTACCAGGCATATCGAAGATCCCCGAATTCTATTAGAGCTGAATCTGAATGATGCTCTAAGCAATTTCTATAATTTAATGAAGAGTTAAAATGCTTTACAGCAGGCGATTGAATTGCATACATGCTTCTCGTTAGACCTTCTTCTGGCGCGGCATCGCACAAGATGCAATTGGATGAGGGAGGTGAGGATGAACTGTTATGGAATAGACCTGCGCAAATGATTTGGGGAATTGAGCTTTTCAAAAAATATGTATTTAAAGCGTCATAGCGATATTTTAGTTCAGAGGGGGAGGAGTTTCTTGAGCGGTGGTGCGGTGGAAGTAAGGTGCAAAGGAGGATTCTTGAGGAGCATTAAGGCTGGAGAGGAACTTGTGGAAAAAATTGAGGAGATTTCAAGTTCATATATGATAAGAGCGGAGGACGTGATATGCTCTCTAGCTGAACCTGTTGAGAACTACTACCTGAGAGTGAATATAATGAAGGGGAGCAGAGAGTACGTCCTCTCAAAGATGCCTCACGACTCTCATGCTTCTCAAGATGAAAGGTTTGAGGAGATGATCAACGTCAAGGTAAGAGGAGGAGAGAAGGTTGAGGAGATGAAGAGATACGTGATCGCCGATATCAAGGCAGCAGAGAGGGTCATGCTGGGCTCAGACCTCTTCATGCCCGGGGCATTGAAAGTTGTCAATGGAAAGAGGGGGGAAGAGGTCGCAGTTGTTTCGGAAAACGGATATGTTGTTGGGAGTGGAATTCTGGACATCGATCCTTCAGAGGTGAATCCAAAAAAGAGGGGAATTGCCGTTAGGATCGAGAGGAGCCCATACAAAATGGTGAAGCTGAACTCTCTGGATATTTTCAAGGAGGGATACATCTACGACCAGTCATTCCCATCAATGCTCCTCATCCACGCTTCCTCTCCAAGAGAGGGAGATGTTATAGCAGATCTGACCGCATCGCCCGGCGGAAAGATCTCTCATGCATATGAATTCACTCGCGGAAAAGCTGAGTACTACGCCTTCGATCACACAAATGCGAAAGTTGAGAAGGTCGAGGAAACGATGAGGAGGCTCGGGCACGAAAATGTAAAGGTATACAAGGCTGATTCGAGGTCTTTGGGAAAGGAGTTCCCTTGGCTCTTTCCAAGCTTCACAATTGTCGATCCCCCATGCACAGGGCTAGGAAACAGGCCTAGGCTCTCTTTCAGCTTTGAAGAGGAAGAGCAGGAAGTCCTTATAAGGCTGCAGAAGGCTCTCCTGAGTGAAGCCATAAGGATAACATCTCCCGGGGGGAAGATCGTATACTCAACATGCACCTTGACGGTGGAGGAAAATGAAGGAGTGGTCGAATGGGCTTTGAAAAACTTCCCAGTATGTGCGGAAGAGCCCCTAGCGCCTTATCCGAGAACAAAGCTTTCAGATTTCCCCTTTGCGAGGTTCCTTCCAGGATACCACAAATATCCTGGCTTCTTCTTCGCCGTTCTCAAAAAGCTCTGATCCCATTTAGCATTCAGTTCCGACCTCCTCCCAATCCCAAAGAGAGAGGGGACTCGCGCATCTATCTGCTTTTACATCCTTAATCTGCGGGGAAGTGGATGCGATCAGAGGATCCTCATCTGGAGCTCGAATAGAGCTTTTTCCTCAATGTTTAGAACTGTTAAAATGCCTCTATTTTGTTCAAGTAAAGAAAATCGATAAAGTTAAGCTGGTGCGTTTCACCTAAGGAAAAAAAGCTTTAGCGGAGCCAAATATTTCTAGAGCTATATTTCATTTTCATGAAAAGAAAAAGGGGGTTATTTTGCAGTCAATCCTTCTTTCCCCGTTTTCTCTTCTTTCTTTTCCCCCATCTCTGCAACTTCCCTCAATCCTACTATACCGTAAGGGCTGACCGCTCCAGGGCCTGCAGGCATTAGATTAGTTGGTATTAGCATAAGCGTGCCCTTTCCTTGAAGCCCGAGCTCATACAATATATTCATCCACCTCAGCTCTAGACCGTACTTGCTTGATTCATACAGCTTTGCAGCCTCTATCATTTTTGCTGCAGCTTCATATTCAGCCTGCGCAAGCGTGACCCTAGCCCTTCTCTCCCTTTCCGCTGCTGCCTGTCTGGACATCGCTTCCTGGAGGGCTGTTGGAATTAATACGTCTCTAATCTCAACGGAAGTCACCTTAATCCCCCAAGCCTCTGTCTTCTGATCTATAATGTTCCTTGCAATTGTCCCTATCTTCTCCCTTTCCGCGAGAAGCTCATCAAGAGTGATACCTCCTATAACTTCTCTAAGCGTTGTCTGTGCAGCAAGAGTTGTAGCTAGAATATAATCTTCAACGTTCAAAACGACCTTCTCAAGGTAGACTGGCTGGAAGTACATTACCGCATCTACATTCACAGGGACGTTGTCCTTTGTGAGCGTCTGCTCGGTTTTAAACGCCTGAGTTTGAAGCCTTGTTGATATTACGAATGGAACCTTGCTTATGAGCGGAACAATGTAAACTATTCCTGGCCCCTTGAAACCCCTAAATCTCCCCAAGACCAAGTAAGGTGCTCTTTCCCACTCCTTAAAGACCTTTATGCCTGAGAGAAAGAATATGAGTACGAACAAAACTGCGATAGATATTCCGATAATCTCTCCTAAATTTGCACTTATATACATACATTTTACCCCATATATATATACTTGAATTTTAGGAAAAGGATCTTCCCTCGCAACTATTGAAGCATTAAGAAGCGCATTGCAATTTTTAAAGCTTTGAAAACTCGCTGATTTTTCAGCTTTTACATCGATCCTTATCCTATAATATTTTATATATATTGCTAAACGCAAATATAAACATTTCATATGAGATGTTCCAAATTCTTCCCCGATTTCCCTCTTGCCTCTTCAACGATTAAAATCAGCTCTTCCCTCGCTACGACTCTCACCTCGCTTCCGGCGCTTATCCTCTCTCCATTCTTCGATCTAGCCCTCCATATTATCCCCTCAACCCTAACTTCCCCTTCCGGGTCAAGATCCTTTACAGCAATTCCCTTCTTTCCAATTAAAGACTCCGGCCCAGCCTTAGGCTTAACTCTGAACGTCTTCCTTATCCAGTTCAGGTAGTAAGCGGCGATTATGCCAAGTCCTGCAATAATTCCAAACATTATATAAGAGAGCATTCCGTATGGAGAGGGAGAGTAGCTGATCCCAGATGCAAGTATCCATGTGCCGAATAAAGACAGTAGCGTCCCCGCGATCAGTAAGAGACCGTGCCCGACCTTCACCTCTGCGATTATTAGAGTTCCCCCAACCAGGATGATTAAAACCCCCACGATATTCCCCCCTATTATCTGCGATCCCCAAAGTCCGAATGCGGAGAGCAGGATTCCCAATATTGTGAGCAAAATAGTTGCGTGGAAGATGTCGAGCATTATCGCCATCATACCGAGCGTTATAAAAAGCCCATCTACAGTTGGGTTGCTTATAAAGCTCACAAACTGGTCATATACGGAAGGAGAGGAAACAGTTTGGGAACAGCCTGAAATGTTCATTGCGACGAGGACATCGGATAGCGAATTGGCTATTCCGTCGATCAAATGGTACTGGTATGCTTCTCCTGCGCTGTAAGCAGTATTGTTTAGCACCATCGCTTTCACGGCTGTGACATTCCTTCCATGAAGCTGGGCGAGGCTAACCATCCAGGCTAGCATTGCATTTTTAACATGCGCCTGCTCCTCAGCGTTCCCTCCCTCAACGATGGGGGTTGAGGGGCCTATAAAGGTCCCGTTAGACATGTATATTTTATCCGATGCAACTGCAATATATGATCCAGCAGATGCAGCCATCCCTCCTGGAGGAACAAATGTAACTACAGTTATGTTCTTTTGCTCAGCCTGAAGCGTCATGTTTACTATGGACATCATTGAATCCAAGTATCCTCCTGGTGTGTTCATTTCGATAATTACATACGGAATGCGGTTAGGGATACCGCGCCTGGATCAACCTGCATATTGAAGTTTATAATCATGCATTCATGGTTCTCCTGAGCATTTGCGAGCAATGGAAAGAGAAGAATGATGACGGCTGCGGATATAAAAATATACTTTAGCGAATTTGGCAAAAGTCATCATCAATTACTAATAATATGATTTTCAGAATTTATTTTTTGCCTCTTCAAAAGACTGAAAGCAAATGCTTTTTTAGATCTGCAGGAATTAATTGTACAGAGGTGGTGTGCGTTGGAAGAAATATGCTTGAAGCCGATCGGATTTGTGAGGCATGAGAAGGATGAGGAGCTGAGGAGGAGGTGGGAAGGTGTTGAGGGCGAAATAGAGATACTTCCCGAGTATGAGGAGGGCTTGAAGGGAATAGAGGGCTTTTCCCACATAATCCTTATAGCCTACCTTCATTTAGTAGAGGGAGAGAAGAGGAGAGTCCTGAAGGTGAAGCCGAGAAGGCTAAGAAATTTTGGAATAAGCATAGATGACCTCCCTGAAGTTGGGGTCTTCTCTTCCGATAGCCCTCACAGGCCGAATCCTATAGCTATTTCAATCGTGAAGCTTAAGGGAGTCCAGGGAAGGGCTTTAGAAGTTGAGGGCCTCGATCTATACAGCGGCACCCCCATCCTTGACATAAAGCCTTACGGATATGAAAAAAGGATAGAAGAGATAAGGGTTCCGTGGTGGTCAGATGAGGTGAAGAGAAGAGTCGAGGAGAAAATGGGAAGGGAAAAAAAGAGAGGGAAAGCGGATGAAAGCCCTGATCTTCACCCGTAGAGCTTATATAGGAGACCCAGAAAGTCGTTTATCGTTCCATTGACCCAGTAGAAGCCCGTTGGTCCCACCATGCACACAACGTTGGGATAAACCAGTCCAAGAGAGTTGAGCCTGTTTATGTAAGAAGTGACCGCAGAATATGCCCCACTTGCATCGACCTGGACGAACTCCTGGTAGTTTATCCCCGCAAGCTCCGCGGCAGCTGGATCTAGAAGAGAGACCTTCCCGCTTCCCGCAATAATTAATGTGAAGCCCCAATACGGGTATTTGCTGTACCCTGTCCCGTTCAGAAGAACCATGTAGATAGGGGGCATTGATGTGTTAAGGTAGTTACTTAAATAGCTCGCATATAAGGTTGAAAGGAGTAGTGCCTGATCCTTCGCATCACCATATCCATTGTTCAATACTTCTGTGGCGTTTTCAAAGTAGAGCTCCCTAAGATAAAAAGAAGCGCTCCCTCCGCTCTGATTTACTACCAAGAAAGGAGTGTCGTAGTTGAGCCTTATGCTTCTTTCTACATAGTTATAGAGCCTGTAGAGTCCTATGTAAGGAGTGGTCTCATTTCCAACAGCGCTCCTCATCGCTGAGATCACGGCTGGAGAGTTGTAGTCGAAGAAAGCTTCAAGCTGAGCTCCCGGATTCCCCCTCTCAAATGAGAGCTGGGAAATCGTGGAGAGCTGAGAGAGGAGGTTCGCATATGAAGTGTTCAAACTAGAGAGTTCTGATATTGCATATGAGTATGTCTCGTTAAGCTCGCTCATTTTTGTCAGGAGCTGCGAGTAATTTGCCTTCAGGCTTGAATATGAGGCATTTAAGCTTGAGTACTCGTTCATGAGCTGCGAATAAGATGAGAGCAGGCTCGAGTAAGTCTCATTCAGAGAGCTCAAATTTCCATTGCAAGAAGCTAGGCTTGAATTCAGGATTTCAATAGTGCTGGTGAGGTTCTGGTTCATCTGCTGGAGCTGGGCGATCGTCTCGATATATGTTTGGTTCAGCTGGCTTAAAGAGCTGTTGTAGTAGAAAAGCTTCTGTTGCAAATCCGAAATCGTCCTCAATGCATTTTCGAGGGACTGCTGAACTGAGCTAGAGCCTCCTGAAGTGTTCTGAGGAGTTTGGGAGCTGCTGGTGAGCTGATAGAGGTACGATGCGAACCCAGTTAAGAGTATAAGCAAAAGGATCGAAATTAATATGCTCAAGCTTCCTTTTGAAAAGATCTTTTTAGCCAATACATACACCGTTTTTCTCTGCTTAAAACTAAAAAGATTTTTTATAATATTTGTCTTTTATAAATAAAAATATTTTTCCTCTCTATATGAAGGACCTGCAAAATCTACTGAAGCCCACGCCATTTTATTCCGGGGATGAAGGCCTTTATTGATCATGAACTATTGCCCTCTTGCAAAAAAGTATTATCGCATTAGATGTTACGGTTGAGCTGTGCGCGTCTCCGCTAGGATCGGTTAAGTGAAGAGCTCAAGAAATTCAGCATTTCTGTGAGGTTTGCGCTCTACTTTTTTGGGATAGGAAAGCTAAAAATTTGCAGTCCTTAATGAGGAAATTGAATAGAGTTGAGGGCTTTTAGCCCAGTTGCTTTCTAATTCAACTCTCTTTGCGCCCTTAAAACAGAAAGATGTACAATGTTATTGCAATTGCGGCCGCATATGCGACCAGTGCAAATAATACTTCATCCTTTCTTATGCGCATTCCCACCACCAAGTAAGATTGTAGTGAAATTCATCAAGCTACATGCTTCATATTTTTCCGTTTTAACATTGCGCATTTTTATAAAGTATTATTACAGAAAAAATCTTTATAAATTTTACTCCAAATATTTGTTTATTTTTAAATTATATAACTTTCTTTTTCGCTGTAATATTTATGGAGAATGGGAGCTATTTGAAAGCGGGGAGCCACCAATCGACCTATGATTGCATGTTTCATGCATTGCCCAAAAGAGCTCTTTGCTCGAAGCAGAGTGCCATAGATTCCTTAAAAGAAGGCTTTGCTCTAAATGATTATGCTTTTGGAAAGATTTCTCATTCACGATTTCTTAATAAATCGTTTTTTAAAAAAATTTTATCTGGAGGGCTCCGTATAAGCTGCTCATCATCTCATTTGAGGGAAAGGCGATGCATCAATACGAAGAATTGGGAATCAAGCTCGATCAATTGATTAATTCTGACAGCAATGGAAGAGGAGTTGCGAAAAAGCTCTATCCTTATGCTTTCGAGAAAGCTGGTGAGCCTTTAGTATATAAAGCTGCAAGGGAGCTTGTAGAAAATTCAGATAAGGGCTCTCCAGTCTTGATAATGACGGGGTTTAGAACTCCCCCTCTTTACGTTCAAGAGACAGATGGTCCTTTAGGAGCGGCATCTATTTCTAGAGCTTTCAGCATATGCTTGAATGCTAAGCCGATAATTCTGACTGAGCAAGACGAGAGGTCCTTGAGGATAGTGAGAGCTGCAGTTGAGGGAGCGGGGCTCAAAATATCGCCTCTGGAAGATCTGTTAAGAGGAGATCAAGACCTCTCAGCTTCAGTCGTAGGATTCACGCACAGTGAAGAATATGCAGAAGAGGATGCGAAAAGACTCATTGATGAGGTGAATCCGAGAGCCGTTATAGCTGTGGAGAAAGCGGGGAGGAACTTCAAGGGCGTATACCATAGCATGAGCGGCTTGAATGTGAGCAAATACCACGCGAAGGTTGAATATATAGTCGATGAGGCGAGGAAAAAGGGGATCTTGACAATAGGCATAGGAGATGGGGGTAATGAAGTGGGAATGGGAGCAATCGAGGATGCTGTAAGAAAGCACGTCCCATATGGAGATGTGTGCAGATGCCCGTGCAGAGGGGGGATTGCATCATCCTCAAAGGTCGATGTATTAATAACGTCCTCGATATCTAACTGGGGAGGATACGCGCTCAGCGGGATGATCTCGAAGATCCTTGAGAAGCCCAACGGCATTCACGATCCTGAAGCCGAGGAGCTCATGTTCTCCTTAGTCGCTAAGGAAGGAGCAGTTGATGGAATTAAGGGAAAAGCTGGGAAATCTGCGGACGGATTGGGCGTCGAGGCTCATAAATCAGTTTTAATGCTCATACGAGAAATGCTCTTTTAGCATCGCTCAATGTAAAAAAATAGGAAAGCTCTAGAGCGGCAGATGAGATCCCTCCATTTTGAGCTCTGCCACGGGTGCTAAAACCTCGGCAACAAAAATCCTCATCTCCCCACAGTTTTCTTCCAGCATAACTCGACACTAGAAACTACAAAGAATGCGCCGGTATGCATGGTACCAACAGCTACCTCCTGATAAAGAGCAACGCAGGGATGGCTTGATACTGCGATCTCGATGAAGGGAAGATGACGAGCGAATTAAGAAATGTTATGAACAGCTATGAGAACAGAATTCTGAATGGCTAGGACTTCCGCTCAAGCGGTCGCTTTCAGCAGGTACTATCTGATCCTCTATAGCTTAGCTCTGAACAGGTATCACAAGTATGCCAATTTCTTGGAGAAAAACTCCGATCCTTTAACGGGTTTCAGCACCGAGAGCTATCTTTTGACGTAAACAGCGCGAAAGAACACTTTCGAGGCGCCCCCTTTCTGAGAACTCCTCGTTCGAAAGCCGTTATATATGCTTCTTTTTCCACCTCTTAATTTGTTGGTGGAATGAATGAATCGCTTTAAAGCCCAGCTTCCTACCCTTCTTGTGGCAATGAAACGGGATCCTGGAAGGGTGATCCCAGATTTAGTCCTTGACCACATTGCTGAAAGCTGGAATTCTGCTTTCTCATACGGTAGTGCAAAAATGCGTGCGTTAAGAACCGATCTCTGCAGCAAGCATGAGCTGACGAGTGGAGCTTTAGGCAGAGGGCTGAGGATATTGCCCAAAAATTCTTCGAAATGAGGGAGAGGGGGATAGAAGGGGAAATACGTGCATGCTCTTCCAACCGGCAAGCGTATTCTATTGAATTGGAGAGGAGATTAGAGTTGCATTCAGGTGCAGGGAACGTTCCTCTTACAATCGGG
>POCB01000140.1 GCA_002899805.1 Fervidicoccus sp. | reverse complement strand
CGTCGGTGATTGGGAGTGGGAAAAAGTAGGGAGAGCAGTGCACATATACGCTTCAAAAGATGGCAAGAACTGGTTATTGATGTGGAAATCCTCTCCCCCTGGTGGGGTAACAAAGGTAAATGCCGAGCTTCCCGCTCCCTTGGTCGGTGCAAAGAGCTTGTTTATCAAGTTCGTTGGTCAGAATAACAATGTGCTTTTTGACCTTTATATCACGGCAAAATTGGATGCTCGTTCAATAATGCCTCTTCTTCGTTTGAAGAGGGGAGAAAATCGCTTTCAATTTTTCTTCAAATCAACGGGGAAATGTATTCTCTCCTTTGAGGACATTGTTGTGAGAAAGCCCACACGGGTCTATCCCAAAAATATTAAAGTTGTAGTTAACAACAAAGCAATCTCCTTATCCTTTCCGCTCGGCGCTTCTATCCAAATAGAAAAGGAAGGTAATTTGATAAAAGGAATAAAGAAGCTTTACCTAGGGAATAATGAGATTTTGGATAACGAATTTCCTGCCTTGCCTTATCTCTTAGTGTTCACTGGGAGAGTGGAGAAGATAAGGGATTGGAAGGAATACCTTAGGGAGAGAGCTGAGAAGGGTGAATGGGTAAAAAGGGGGAATGGCAAGGTTGAGGAGTGGGAGATTGAGGAATGTAGATATGAAAATTGGAAAAAAGAAGGTTCCTCAATAGTGATTCACACGAGAATAAAGGCGGGAAATATAGAAGGAAATCTTGATTGGGTATTCAAACCTCTGGAAATGAATATAGGAAGCCATAGATATAAGGGGATAGGATATAGATCTTTAATGATATCAAGTTTGCTGGCAAGCTTTATCAAATAAAGCTGGAGGAAAGAGCAATTTGGGAAAGCGGTGAGCGTTTGATTAACCAATCGTGGGGCGATTTCCGAGAGGAAAAGCTTGATTATCTCACTCCCTTATATCTCCCACCAGCGGGTTATTTCGCTTGGACTCAGCCATTCCTTTTTTTTGGGGGAAATCAAAGGG
>POCB01000215.1 GCA_002899805.1 Fervidicoccus sp. | reverse complement strand
AGGAAATACAGCTTCAGTATCTACTTGGAGCGTTCGGGAATGGGGGCATATTCTATTTTTTTTCTCAAACTCTCCGTATCAGAGGATATGAGCTCCTCTTCCTCCTCAGCGGGCATATCTTCAAGCGTCATCTGCTCATCTTCCTCTTCTTGAACGGGTAGATATCCTCTTCCCTTTAGCTGTGCTCTTTCCTTCTGAAGGAAACGCCTGATGGACTGCTTTATCCAAATCGTTGCATAAGTGGAGAAACTCCCTTTTTGGGGCTTATATTTATCAATCGCCTTTATCAATCCGTATATTCCTTCAAGAAAAATATCCTCATAGGATATAGTAGGAATTCCCTGAGCATAGCGATAATAGCGCCTTGCCCACTTGTGGACCAATCCGATATTCTCCTCAACGAGAGCATCCCTTACCGCCTTATCCCCTTGCTGGGCGGCGAGGAAACGCTCTCTCTGCTCTCTTTCCTTATTTGCTAATTTCGGCTTGTTCGTCATAGCAAAATAATTATAAAGATTTTACTCAGGTAGTCAAGTGAAAAACTATTGTGGCAAACTCGGAAGGTTAATGGAGCTCTCCAATCCCTTGTAACGAGGGTCCTTTATCTCCACCTTAGCCTCCTGGAACAGGGGCTTGAGAACCTTATCCGGTTTTCCCTCTTTATTTGCTTTATCTAACATAACGCTTTTTCTTATAAAATCTCGCCAGCTATCAAGAGTGGCAATACGACGGTCTTCAACCCTTATTATAGCGTATCCGTTTCGCAATTTGATTATATCGCTGACTTTGCCCAAGGGAAGCGATATAGCCAAATCAGCTAATTGCGGGCTAATCGCTTTCAACTGGCTCAAAGAGACATAGCCCATATCTCCACCTTTGTCCTTTGTGAATGTATCCTGGGAGGAATCCCTAGCAACAGTTTCAAAGAAAGCACCAGCGGCTAACTTCTCCTTCGCTTTCTTTATCTCATCCTCGCTTTTATTCACTATCCATCTCCGCCTTACCC
>POCB01000067.1 GCA_002899805.1 Fervidicoccus sp. | reverse complement strand
CTTAGCGCCAGCGATGATAACCCGTGGGTTTTGCCCAGGAAGAGGTTTTATCTCAAACGATATCACAGGCAAACGAGTAGGGACGCTCCTTTTTAGATAACCAATGTATATCAGAGCCTCAAGGAAAGAGCGCAACTCGTCCACATCTATCTCGCCATTCTCAACTCCAAAGGGAGGATGTTTATCCCCGTAAAGCGGGTCCCCCTCTTTCAAAACGCAATTCCCTGTGTGAATATGGGCGAGGTAATCGGAAACCGCTATCAAAGCTTCGTGAGGCTTTTCTTTAAGCAGAGGAAGATGGGATAAATCAAGTGTTAAGCCGAAGTTGCTGAACTCCTTTTTTACCTCTTCCGCTATTTGCGCCGCTTCTTCCGAAGGTCCGATGAGAAACTTCTTGTCTATCTCCCTATCAAAGATTTCCAAGGATATGCTTACGATGTTTTCCCTCCCCTTCTCCTGGGCATAACGACAAAGCTCTTTGAGCGATACTATTAACCTCTCCCTCGCTTTATCCCTTAATCCTTCTCCCGGGTCCTTCCCGCTGTGAACTGTATATATGCTCGCCCCTATCTCGTAAGCTATGTCTATATCCCTCTTGCATATCCCAACCGCTCTCTTCCTCTCTTCCTCATCCAAACTGCAAAGGCTTGCATCTTGCATCATTAAGGAAGTTTGACCAGCGTAAATCACATCCATCCGAGCCGATTGGAGTATGTCCCTCAATTTCCTCGCCAATTCCTCGCTCAAGTTTGCCACTTCTATCGCAGCGAAAAAGTCGTCCTCCACTATCTCCTCAATGGATGATATTATCTCCGCATCCCCTTTTAAATTGGGATACGCCATTGGATGAACTATCCCTATGTTCATGCTGCCTATCCATAAACGCTCCATTACTATTCACCTCCTATTATTTTTAATTCGGACATTTTGCTTCTGTAAATACGAGCTAATCTATATAGCTCGTCTAAAACTTCATAATTAATGCTTCTATAAAGCCATTTTGGGGCG
>POCB01000166.1 GCA_002899805.1 Fervidicoccus sp. | reverse complement strand
TATATCATTAAGGTTCTTCTCAACCACACGCCTGTACTCGTCGAGAAGATCCTTCTCAGCACCCTCGGGAATAGGTCTCTTCTCAGCACCAGTAGCATTAGTCTTCTCCTTACCCTCAGTAAGCTTGTCGCCGGATCCAAGAGGCTTGATGTCGTCAAGTGGCACACCACCACCCTCCTTAGAACAGCTCTTCTTAACTCTGTCACGAATCCTCTCCCTAACTCCTTCAATTATTACATGAATATCCTCATCCTTAACAACATCCTTAATAACCTTAGCGATCCTCTTAAGAATAATGTCGGTGGCGTCAATACTGCTGTTCTCTACAACAACCTTGTTTACAAAATCCTCGAAGCCTGGAAGTTTCGCAAGAATATTCGGCGGAAGAACACTAGATATGAAGACCCCCGGGGAGAAATCAGGGTTGCTCAAATCAACAGTGCCAGAAGGATTAGGCAGACCCTTCTTCTTAAGTATGTCATTGATAATGGCATCAGTAACAACATTAAACACATACGGGGCAAAAACCTTGAGAAACTCCACAACACCCCTGCCCATGCTCCTAAAGGACTTCTCAACATAATCATCGATCCTCCCCATAAAAATCGGGTGCCCAAGAATCATGTGGTAAGCCTCGTGAGCAAGAACAAACTTCTGACGCTCACTATCCAATCTGCTGAAGTAGTCCTCGCCAACATAAATAGCCTCGCCATCAGTAAATGCTGTAGCAAACATAAATATTATGTTGTCCTTATCATTTACTATGAACACAGGTGTGTTCCTTAGGAAAGTCGCTATTACAGGGTCCTTGAAAGAGAGACCGATGATAGCATCATTCACAGCTGTGATAGCTTTAGAAATCTTTTTCTGAACCTGGGTCTGGGACATGCTAACTCCCGATCATCCTAATTGCATTAGTTGCTATTATGAAGAACCTGGTTTTCTTAAGGTTCTCGTCCTTGTAGAGCTTCTCGATAAACTCAATCTTCTTCCTGCGAGCATCAGGACCCT
>POCB01000183.1 GCA_002899805.1 Fervidicoccus sp. | reverse complement strand
CGAAACTGTTCCAATGATATTGGCGGAGACGAGCGGCCTCGATGCTCTCGATTCTCTCATGAAGCTAAGGCAGTTGCACAGTGAGGGGAAGACCCAGGCCGGAGTCAACGCGATAACAGGAGAGATCGTTGAGAACACATTCAATGAGAACATCATCGAGCCCATTATTGTGAAGAAGCAGGCAATAAAGAGCGCAGTGGAGGCTGCTATAACCATACTGAAGATCGATGACCTCATAGCAGCGCAGCCTCCAAAGAAGGAGAAGGAGAAGGGCAAAGAAGGAGAGGAAGCAGGATCAGCTCCGAAGATGCCCGAATTCTGAAAACTTTTTAATCTCCCCAAATAAAAACCATATTTTTGTTCTATGTGTATTTTTGGAGGTCAACCCTCATGAGCTTCGTAATTCCTAAGAGCATCGATGAGATAATCCCTCCCAAGAGGCTCACAAGGTTCGAGCGGGCGAGGATAATAAGTGCGAGAGCCCTGCAGCTCTCGCTTGGTGCTCCCCCCTTCATAGATCTAACTGGAGTGCCGAGAGATCCCATATATATAGCGGAGAGGGAGCTGGAGGAGGGTTTCCTGCCAATAACTGTGGCGAGGTGGCTGAGGGGAGGGGTGAAGCAGCTCATACCGGTGAAGTGGTTGATAGAGGAGGAAAGGAGAACGCGAGCTGGCAGCTGATCTTCTGCTTCTTGTTTCTTGTCTCTAGTTCCCCATGTTTTATTCCCAATTTTTCTAAAGGTTTATTGAGTCGGATTAATTGAGATCGATAACATTGGGAAAGGATGGTTTGAATCCATGCCAGTGAAGAGCGGAAAGAGCTGCAGAGATTCAATTGAGGGCGGCTATGTTCTCGTAATCTCTGAGAAGCCTAAGGCTGGGGCTGCCATATCGAGAGCGCTGTATGGAGATTCCATTGAGTGCAGGGAAGCTGGTGTTCCTTACTGGATAGTGAGGAATGGGAAGAGGACCTATGTCATAGCAAGTACCGCGGGGCACCTGTTCACTCTTTC
>POCB01000080.1 GCA_002899805.1 Fervidicoccus sp. | reverse complement strand
TGATTGCTAAAGTTAGAGAATAAAACATCTGAATGTGCTATATCACTGTGGTTGCTGAAGTCAGAGAACGTGTCAAAGTGAGCTACATTTGAGTGATTACTGAAGTCGGTGAATGGCACATCGGAGTGCGGGATATCTGCGTGAGCCGTGTCCGAGTGATTTGACCAATCGCTCCATATACCTGAGAAAGCATCGTAGAAGTCCTGATAGTCTAGGTAGTCTGAGTGTAGAGAGTCTGAGTGAGCGAGGTCGGAGTGAGCTATGTCCCCATGATTAGCGAAGTTAGAGAATAACGTGTCCTCGTGGTAGTCGGAGTGATTGCTGAAGTTAGAGAACAGAACATCTGAGTGAGCTCTGTCGCTGTGGTTATAGAAGTTTGAGAACAAAACATCCGAATGTATTATGTCCCCGTGATTGCTGAAGTTGGAGAACGCCACATTAGAGTGTATAGAGCCTGTGGACGTATCAGATATCGCCTCCGAGACACTTAGAAGCGGTTTCTCAATCAATGAATCAACCACCAAGACACTCAGTCCCTCAGCGTCTGATAAGGACTGCTTAAACACTAACGTAGCATTCAGGGAGTCAGTAATAGATGCCACCGATGACACCAATACTGAGGTAATTAGCTTAGTAGCCCCTGCTTGAGCAATTAAGCCATAGGCATCTGATAGATTAAGAGAATAGAGAAGCTTTACTGAGAGCTCAACATAATCTGCTAAGGAATCCGATAAGGACTGAGTAAACTTTGAAGCAATATTTATTGTATCCTGTAGAGTCTCTGAGGCACTTACCAATAGCTTAGCTAGTAGCGATGGAGTTAATGAGGTTACTACACTGACTGTGTCCCCAAGGTTCTGAACAATCTTTACCGCAATGTTTAGTGTATCGGTTAGTGTCTCCGAGACATTAATCAATGGCTTGGCAATTAGTGATGGAGATATGGCGGTTGAAGAGTTGTAGGTATCTGATAGACCCTGGGTAAATTTAGCTGTTATGCCTATGGTGTCCGCT
>POCB01000251.1 GCA_002899805.1 Fervidicoccus sp. | reverse complement strand
CGGGAAGGGCATGATACATTTTTCCAAAAAAGTTCTTTTCAATAGCTCTCGGTCTTCATTCGTAGCTCCAAAAGGTTGAAGAGCCCAAACTACTTCGGTTTTTGAAAACTTTATTCTAGTTAGTGCTGGAAATATTTATGCTGAGAAGTTCAATATCATCCCCGTGTGAAGCGGTTTGAACCTATCCCCGAATTCCTTGTATAACTCTACTTGGGCCTTGAAGCCTGTGCAGTGCCCAGCATATATCGACTGGACATTCAGCTGAGCCAAAGCTTCAACTGTCTTCCTTATTCTTTCCTGAGAAGCCTCGATCAGATGGAAGCCTCCTATCACTGCTAATAACCTGTTTATGCCAGTCAATTCTATTGAATGTTTAACTATGTTCACGATTCCAGCATGGCTGCAGCCGGTGAGTATAACCAAACCGTCCTTCAGAATTCCAACAACAGATAAATCGTCATTCATGGCATCTCCTATAACTCTACCATCATCTGTGATCGTCCTCAGGTGAATCCCAACTTCCTCGAAATCAGTTTGCCTCTTGACTTCTCCAGTTGTTACGAGGCCAGGGAATACTCTCAGCGGATCCCTCGTCAGGTACAGCCTCCCTCCGCTTTTCTCTATGAGCTCTTTTGAATCACTCTTCATTACCCCCACATGCCTCAAGAAAGGATAGTCGATGAAGTTAAGTCGAAATATATCTGGATGAGCAATCACCGGGATCTCTTTCTTTCCGATCTTCTTCAATATTTTAGTAACTCCCTGAGTGTGATCATAATGACAATGAGTTAGGATTATGGCATCGATAGAATGAGGATCTATGTTCATCAATTTCATGTTGTAGAGCAAAGCCATGCTATTCTGACCTACATCGATCATGATATTTTTCTTCTCCCCTCCTGCATTGACTTCAATCAAAAGAGAAATGCCGTGTTGCCCGAGATAGGGGCTCTCGTATAGAACCGAATCTTCAGCCAATACAATGACCCTTAACCCGTCGAGGATTCCGTAGTC
>POCB01000026.1 GCA_002899805.1 Fervidicoccus sp. | reverse complement strand
CTGAAAGCCATATCTATCTCGTGGGTGCGGTTTAGCTCCTCCCATTGCTCGTCATTCATTATCTCCCTTGCGAGCTGGGCTGTATCCTGCGGAGTAAGCGGAGGGCAATCTTCAAGGAACTGCACAGTGCCAGTAACCCTCAAGGCGGGAGGGCTGCCAGCTTTTATATAAATATCCGAAGCTTTTCTCTCCACTCCTATCTTTAAAATGTCAAATGCCTTCAAGCTTATCATTTCTTCTTTCTCCTCCTTCCCCAAATCATTAGGAAAGCTCCGATAGAGAATAAGAATAAAAGGAAAAAAATGAAGAAGCGCCATTTCTCCCAGGGAGATGAGAGAGACACTGATGTGGTAGTCTCGCTTTTGCGCATAACTTCATAATTGAATGTATTCATTCCTAAATTCCTAATGATAACATCCTCGTTTTCATAATGCAAGGGAAGAGAGTTTTCAATCTGCCTTAGCGGAAAGAGAACGATACGAAGGGTATGCATATCGGGAAAGGCGTTGATAAGAAGCTGTATATACTGCCTATCTTCCCTGAAAACTTTCCCACCTTTAAGGGAAAAATGCGCGCTGGTGCGGTCTTCCTCGTTTCTAATATTTAAAACCTCAACCTTTC
Organism: Fervidicoccus sp.; assembly: GCA_002899805.1. Classification (GTDB taxonomy): domain Archaea; phylum Thermoproteota; class Thermoprotei_A; order Sulfolobales; family Fervidicoccaceae; genus ARK-14. Next base: position 394 of record POCB01000026.1, on the reverse strand, counting down.
CTCCACTCAATTTAGCGAGATTCTTCACATAATTTTCAACCTTTCCCTTGGAGACAAGAGAGGAAAAGGCAATGCCAACATCCTCTCCACCTCTAAGGATAGAAACTACTATCACCACATCTGGGATTTTCTGTTGGGAAAGAAGAGGTGAGAAAAGAAGAAGTGCCAAAGAAAAATAAAGACCTCTCATATCTCTCTTAAAAAGGAAAGGACTTTCCTGAGGACCTCCTCTCTATTTTGCTTAGTGAGCCAAAAGACAACCGTATCCGCCCTCTTTCTGATGGAGTTTAGGAATGGGTCATCTCCCCTGTGGAGAGTGGCAAGAACTGGCTTCGGGCAATCCAAAGCCCGCAAAGTAACTTGGCGGAAGAGGGGAGAAAGAAGCTCCATTTTT
>POCB01000118.1 GCA_002899805.1 Fervidicoccus sp. | reverse complement strand
GCTTCTAGTAGCTTTTATAGCTTTTTTTGTTATCATAATCCTCTTCTTAGAATATTCCCTTAGCTTGAGATATGGGCTTGTGGAGGTGGGAGAACAGGTTCCCGATGCGGCTGTATATATGGTGTATGGGCGTTGGAGTTTTTCACTTAAGAACCCTTACTATGATTTAATCAATGTTGCGTCTTTTTGGATTGCCGTTTTGCATGAGGTTTATGGTGTTGGCGATGTAGTGAATGCCGTTCCTAACTTGGTATTTTACATCGTGATTATCTTATTATCTATATGCTCTCTATTGATAGCCTATAGGAGGTTCATAGGCGGTAAAGGAGGTTTTGATGCGATCGTCTATGTTCTTCTCATCGCTATCGCTACTCCCTATATAACATTCATATCTGTGCCTCCTTCTCTATCTGCACTATATGCATTGCTCTTTATAAGCTTCTTTATCTCGAGAGCTGGGCTTAGTGTGCGGGATTATATTGTGCTAATTGTGCTGGCGTTAGCTGGTATGTTAACTCATGCTACTTCCATAGGTATGATCACCTTCTTCTTATTATCCTTAATATTTGTATCAGCGGTCTTTAATAGGGCTCGGGTAAACACAACTAGGAAAGTAGAATCTTATCCATGGGGGGCTTTTGGGGTTCTAGTGATGGTTCTAGCTCTCCACATAATACTATCTCTAGCCCGCTTCTTCTACACCTCTGCATATGTAAGCTTGTACCCATATTACAGCGACTTCATGAGGTTCATAAACTTCTTTATAGGAACAGGGGAGCTTGAAACCAGGATCAGCAGGTACGAGCTCTACTCACCTCTATTCACAGTATACTCTTGGACTATACTGCCTGGGCTTGCAGTATCCTATATAATCTACTGCCTAGCTAAGAGGTCTTGTATAGCGCGGCACCAATTAACATCTCTATCCCTCCTCGTCGGAGGCTTACTCCTCATAGGCATAGGCTTCGTGGGATCTTTCTTCAGCAACTCCTTCAGCAGAGAATCAGGCTATCCC
>POCB01000202.1 GCA_002899805.1 Fervidicoccus sp. | reverse complement strand
CCCCTATTCAACCCCCCTCACTCAACCACACATCCTTCCCCTCCTGCAGGAACCGATTTGAAGTGCCCTGAATGCGCCTCCTAATGCTCTAGCTTTAACATCCCTCCGACGGGCACCTTTATAAAGCAAAGGCTATCCGTAGAAGCAAGGCTGGTTTCCATTACCTTCTCTAAGAACTCGTTGAGAATCGTTGCTTTCTTAAATCTTTCTATGCCTTTAAAGGGAAGGGGCAGATTTTCACTTTCTGAACAATTGAATATGTAAAGCACTTCCCATCCCTTTCTCATTTCAAAGGGCGGAACAGCGTTTTGCCCAATGTAAAGAAAGCTTTCCTTACCCTCTATTATGTTTAGGGGAAAAGAAGGGTTAGCACTGAGAGGGCGAAACTCCCCTTCAAAAAGGGATTTTCTATGCTCCTTATAGAATGAGAGATAAGCGGAAAGGATTTTCAGGTGAGATTCAGGCAAAGAAGGAAGGTCTAAGGAAAAGGCAGGAACCCCTCCTATTATCATCGTGGCGCAATGCTTAGCAACTTCCTTATCCGAACAATTGGGGCTCCACATAGTGGGGTCTGTCTTAATAACAACTCCGCTGGCGAAAGTTCGCACATAAACACCAAGCCTGCGATTATCATCGTAATTGTGGGGAGTATCTGTTGTCTCCTGCACATTTAAGAATCTCTTGGTGTTTAAATTCCCGTGAAATATCCTATATTCAATAACAGCATCAGGGCGGAGGGAAACAGCGGTTTTATAAAGCCTTTCCAAACAGGCTGTTGCTCCTTCTCCAATCGTTTGGAAGATATGTTCGTGGTCAGCGGAACATTCCCAAGGAAGTGAATCCACGAAGTCAATCCATATTCCGTTGACCCCGAGCTCGCTGAAAAGATAGCCTGCTATTTCCTCCATCCTTTTCAAGGTAAGGGGATTTTGGGGGCAAAGATTGATGTTATCAACTAAATTCCCACCTTCCCTCACCTTACACCTTGCCCTCTTCAATCCCCTTTTATATGTTTCG
>POCB01000216.1 GCA_002899805.1 Fervidicoccus sp. | reverse complement strand
TTCTCGGAGAGACTTCCTGGAAGTCGCCTTTGCCATATCTATACACAAACACCTTATTGCCCCGAGCATCTCTGAAAGCCACTAGATCAATGCCAGGGATCACAGCGACTTTGTCGTTTACAAAGAATTCAGCGTTTCCGGAACAGAGACTGTGCAGACCTGGTATAGTGTCATCATTCAAGATCTCGTCTCCATAGATGCTGTACAGTAAATTAATTAGTCGAGTCTTTTCACTACAGTCAATTAACTCAGCTAGCTTCACAGCGTTTGGGTGCTTGCTCGACACAGCTCTCCTGAGAAGTCTTATGAATCCATCGTAGTTCTTCTCAGCATATTTCTCAACACTCCTCTGATTAGATGCATGAAACTCAGAAGGATCCTGATAAAAGATCTTTACAGTATACCCAGACACATCTTTCTCAACAACTAGAGAAGCCACTAGAAAACCAGCGCGATAAATCCGCTGATCAAAGTAGTATATCGGCATCACATATATGGTTACGTTATCCACCGACCCCTTAATCGTGCTGTTCCTCTCAAATAACTCAACAATGTCCTTTACCCACCAATCCTCATCCGGCGGACTCCTCAAGCGAAAAGTTCCTACCCGGTTGTGAAACATTAGGTAAATACTTAATTTTCTCTCTATATTAAGAAACTTATCTCGCGAAACCTTCTTCAGGACAGGCACTTACTACCCCTAACCAAATATGTCCTTAACAAATAATTAAGTTGAGCGAGACAAAAGGATCCTTTGATGAATATTCTACGCCGGGAGGATCTCCCACTCGTATTTTTCGGCTATGCCCTCTGCTACACGCCCCCTGGTCTCTTCACGGATTCTTCTGCTACTGAGGATGTGTCCAAGCATTGCTTCCCCGAATCCTGAGAAGATATATTTCCATGCCTCACTTCTTACGTCTCTAAGGATGCGTTTCCAATCAAATGAGTATATTGAGCATTTATTCTCCGCAGACTCGCCACAGGCGAACGCAACTATATCCTTCATAATCCACTT
>POCB01000058.1 GCA_002899805.1 Fervidicoccus sp. | reverse complement strand
GGTTTCATCTTGTTTTCTCTCCCCTTCCTGACTGATGATTTATGCCAATATCTTGCTACCCTAGGTCTTGTTGCATAAATCCTATAAAAAGACATTTGTTTAAAATCTTGTAAAGCTCTATCTACTTTTACTTCAAATAAAACGAAGAAAATTGCTAAAATATGGACAAATTCATTTCATTTTCCCATTTAATTTCCCTAATCATCACATTTCTTCAAATTTTTTCCTTTATCGTTCCAATTGTTGGTTGTTAAAATCCATTTTTTCCCATACCAGCAACAAAACCCCACTCTATAGAAATACTCCCTGTTCAGAAGGTCTTAGCTCCTCACTGCATTCCTTTATTCTGCCGTTTTCCATAAATATGTAGTAATGGAAAAGATTGGGATTGAGGAGTGGCGTGTGGCTTATAACGAATATTTGGTCAAATCTTTCCGCTATTTCACCTTCCGTAATCACCCTAATTAACGCCTCTTTTCTCTGCTCATCAAAAGAGGAGAGAGGTTCGTCAAGGAAGAGGAAGGAAGGGGCTGTTCCTCTCTCCTGAGGAAGAGAGGCGAGGGCAAAGGAGAGGCGAAGGGCAAGGGACATTTGGTCTCTTGTTCCTCCACTGAAGATATTCTTATCCTTCCAATCTCCCGCTCTCTCATCAAATACCCTGATTTTGAAGGTCTCAGCGTCAAGGTCAACCTGCCGATATCTGTCATTGGTTATAAGAGGGAGGATACGCCACATATGGTCAATGGTGCGAGGGAGAATCTTCTGGGTTATATTTCTCCTCGCTGTCTCCAAAATCCTCACGCTCAGCTCCCTCACCTTATGTTCCCTCTTCAATTTCTCGTATTCCTCTCTACATTGTTCAAGAGGCGGTATATCACCTATTATCTGTTCCTTAAGTAGCTTTTTCTCCCTTTCTAATTGGATAAGTTCAGCCCTTTTCTCATTAAGGGTTCTGCTTATTTCCTCAAGTGGTGGGAGGTCGGAGGGGAACTCTCCTCCCAACTGTTTGAGCTTTTCA
>POCB01000091.1 GCA_002899805.1 Fervidicoccus sp. | reverse complement strand
CTTCCCTCCCAATTTCTCCCTTAACATATACGACCTCAATCGGACGAAAGCGGATTTATATTTTGATTTAGGAGAAAACCCTTATCTTCAGCTTGGTGTAGAGGATTTGTTCTCAAATAATGAGTTCATCTGGGGGTTAGGATATAGATGGGGAAAATAACCGGAAATTTATTTGCTATTTTTTCCAAAAAGTTTTAAACTTTTAAAAATATTTTGATTTCAAAAAGAGAGGAGGTGATAAATTTGGTTAGGAAGAAAGGATTCACTCTAATAGAGCTTCTCGTCGTCATAGCGATTATCACAATTCTCGCCGGCATACTCTTTCCTGCTTATAGCAAGGCAAGAGAGAAAGCGAGGCAGGCTGCTTGTGTATCAAATCTAAAACAGATTGGCATGGCAATCCAGATGTATCAAGAGGATTACGATGGAATGCTTCCCTGTGGTTCAGCTTGGAAAGGCGGGTTCGCTTGGCCACTCTGGCAGGGGCTTATCTATATCCCACGCTGGTATCAACAGATATTCCCCTATGTTCGTAATCAAGATATATTCGCTTGCCCCTCTTACAGGGATTGGATTGGCGCTTGGCAAGTTCCTCCCGGTTGGTATAACACGCCAGTGACTTATGGACGCTGGACAGCGAATTGGTTGGTCTTCACTCCTCAAACGAATCAGCTTGACCCTGGAAGAAGCGATGCCCAGATTCCCGAGCCCGCAAACACAGCCCTCGTTTCCGATTCTTGCCATGCAGATGACGCTGCCTCTTATGACGATAGCGGGAAACCTTGGGCAACTTGGTGGAGAATTGCCTACGCTAATATCTGCGCTGTTGGCTGTAATCCTTCCAACGCAGTTGAGACCTTCACTCGCCATAGCAATGGCGCAAATATCCTCTTCGCTGATGGGCATGTCAAATGGTTCAATAGCGAGTATATCCACAGTAACTGGGCAAGCTTCGTCATAGATAAAAACTATATATGGTGGTGGTGATAGGAGCTGATTGAAAAATGGGCTTTAAAGAAAA
>POCB01000074.1 GCA_002899805.1 Fervidicoccus sp. | reverse complement strand
CGACTACGACATCGAAGGTTCGGTTATCGGCTATATGATAATTAAGATGCTCGGAAATGGCTCGAAAGCGCTGAGAATGAAGTACTCCTCCCTCGCCGAAGAGGAGCTCAGGAGCGCTTTCTCTTCCCCCTCTGAAATGGATTGGGAGATGGTGGAAGCGGGAATATGCAGACATGAGCTGGACTGGATTTGGGGGATAAATCTGAGCAGGCTGCTGAGCTGGATAACTTCCCTCATCGGAGAGAAGAAGAACCTCAGCTCCGGCAGGGTCCAGAGCCCTACCCTCGTGGAGGCTGTAGAGAGATACGTCGATTACTTGACTTTCATCTCGGCCCCAAAGTTTTCTCTGAGGGCTGAGCTCTCAGCGCATGGAGAGAAGTTCCCCTCTACCCACGTGAATTCGCCATTTGAGAGGAGGCAAGAAGCTCTAGAGAGAAAGCAGAGGATCATGGAAGAGAAGGTGGGGGAAGTAGTGAAAGTGGAGAGGAGCAGCTATTCTCTCCGCCCACCCCCTGCATTCAACTTGAGCGAGCTCCAGTATGAGGCTTCCAGGATATACGGATTTTCTCCCAGCTACACACAGCGGCTCGCTGAAGAGCTCTATCTGGATGCCCTCATAAGCTACCCGAGGACAAATAGCGAGAAGCTGCCCCCAACTATACCCCACAGGAAAATACTGGCAGAATTATCCTCTTTCGAGAGCTATAGAAGCTTTACAGCTCCTCTTCTGAAGAGCTCGAGGCTCTCTCCTGCACAGGGAGTTAAGGAAGACCCAGCCCATCCAGCAATTTACCCAACTGGGAAGAAGCCCTCGGGAATAAGGGGCGATGCATTCAAAGTGTATGACCTGATAGCAAGGAGGTACATCGCTGCATTCATGGATGAAGCGATCATTGAGAGGAGAGATTTTCGAATCTCTGTTGGAGGGGAAGAGCTTGAGGCTCAGGGCAGGGTCATAGAAAAGGCGGGGTGGACCAGAGCATATCCGTTCTCTGTGGGAAAGGAAAGATCGGTAGCCCTCGAGGAG
>POCB01000225.1 GCA_002899805.1 Fervidicoccus sp. | reverse complement strand
GGCAACGTCTGGGACGTCTTGGACAACCAGTGGATTGTTTGCTTTCAGCTGCTTGAAATAGTCCCATCCGTATTTAGAGACTAGAGCTAGGACTGAATACTGCCAAGATCCGGATACCATTGGGTTAGCTATGACTATCTTGTCTTTCCATTGCGGTTGAAGAAGTTCCTGCCAGGACTTAGGTGGATTGGAAACAAGAGCAGGATTGTATACTATAATCATTACTAGAAGTCTCCCCATGACGTAATATCCATTTGGGTCTTTGTACTGGCTTGGTATACTGTTCATTTCTGGAACTGTTGGCAACTTAGCTATGAGACCGTTGTCCATCAAAGTCTTGAAATCGAAGTACCCAGCCAGATATACGAGGTCGGCCTTGACGCTTCCGGCTTTCTGTTCGGCTAAAATTTTCGCCACAACGCTTCCAGAACCGGCCCTATAATAGTCGAGCTTAGAATAGTTGGCAAAGTAGGTGTTCCAATCTTTGACCCATCCATCCATTATTTCCTGCGGAATGGAAGTATACATCATGACGCTTCCCGTCAAATCCGCAGGAACCTCGATGGTTTCCCCAGTTGACATTGTCACGGATGCTACAGCTTTACCTGTTCCTGCGGTTCTCTCATAGAGGTAGTAAGCAACTCCAACAGCGATAACTATTACCAAGATCGCAATTATTCCTAAAGTTGTTTTTGATGCCATAAATCTCACTACCCTAGAAATTTTTATTAAAATATTTAGTCAACTTTTTCTAAATAAATATTTGGTTGGTAGGCAATGCCAGAGCTTCTACTAGAAGGGATAAGTAAGAAATATGGTAGAGTTGAGGCAGTGAAGAACGTCGATCTTACGGTGGAAAATGGAAAAATAGTGAGCATACTTGGTCCGAGCGGATGTGGGAAAACCACAACGCTGAGAATCATAGCTGGCTTGGCTATGCCTGATTCTGGAAGGATACTACTGGGAGGTAAAGACATAACCTATCTTCCTCCCGAGAAGAGGAACATGGGAATGGTCTTTCAGAACTATGCTGTATGGCCTCACATGAATGTCTTTGAAAATGTGGCATTTCCGCTCAGAAGTAAGAAGATGAGTAAGGAAGAGATAGACAGAAGGGTGAAGGAAGCGCTCGAGATGGTTAGAATGTATGAGTTGAGAGAGAGGTATCCGCACCAGCTCTCCGGAGGTCAGCAACAGAGAGTAGCGCTTGCGAGAGCGTTGGCGGTATATCCTGAAGTCGTGCTTCTCGATGAACCCCTCAGCAACCTCGATGCCAGGCTAAGAGAAGAGATGCGAATAGAGATCAGAGAGCTGCAGAGAAAGCTCAAGTTCACCGCAGTATATGTCACACATGACCAGCTAGAAGCATTCACAATTTCGGATAAGATTGCTGTAATGAACGCTGGAAGGATAGTTCAGGTAGCAGAACCGAAGGAGCTCTACTTCAATCCCTCAAATGAGTTTGTTGCGAACTTCCTCGGGAAGCTTAACATCATCGAAGGAGATGTCGAGGAGATTCTCGGGGACAGCATAATCATAGTGAGGACGCCTGCCGGAAGGATAAAAGCGAAGATCGGGCATCGCCTGAGCGGGAATCTCAAGGGGAAAGTACTTATAGGAATCAGACCTTCAAGTTTCAGAGTGCTCTCAAAAGAAATTGTCAGTTCAGAGAACAATGTTATATCTGGAGTAGTAGTATCATCGATTTTTCTAGGAGAAATGTATGAGTATAGAGTAGAGATCAATGGGGGGAAGATATTGACTGTAACGTCCAGCGAAGAGCTGAAAGAAGGGGATGTGATTTATCTGGAGTTCAGCCCAGAAAAGGTTCAAGTATTGAAACAAGGCACCTGAATTCAACTTTTTCCCCGATGCTCAAGATCTTTGATGGTAATACTTTAAGGAAAGGAATAAATAAGGTGACATGAAATATATGAGAAGTGCCAATAATGCTAAGAAGATGCTTTAGCTGAAATGGTAAAGGTGCTGGGATTCATGTTTCCTGTATCTCCGCCGCAGTTCATCGAACCTGATGATTTATTGCGGATTAGCATGGTATTGACATATGTAAAATATATTTTATATATCATATGGGTAGTTCCACTATACAGAGGAATAAAGACGTTCACTTCTTGGAGGACTCATTACGCTAAGCTAGTTCAGCTTCCAGCGCAGCTTGAAGTATCAAGAAATGGTGAAATTCCAAGTGTAGCAGTCGTTATACCCGCAAGAAATGCCTCGAAGTATATAAGGGCTTCCATACTTTCTGCTGTTAATCAATCGCTCATCCCGAAGACTATATACGTTCTAGACGACGCCTCCAGCGATTTAACCGTTCAGACGGTTTTGAAGTTGATCGGAGAGATGAATAGCACCCTGATTTCTGCTGGCTCGAATGGAATGAAGGAGTTCTTGAAATACAGAGTTTCTCTGAAGTCGGGCAGAGAGCTCTACATTGAGATAATTTCCTTTAAGGAGCATACGGGAAAACCAAAAATGATAAACCATGTTCTCGGGGAAATCTCCAGAGAACACGAATATATGCTCGTTCTAGATTCAGACACAGTCATAGAGAAGAAATATATTGAAAAAATTCTTAGTTTTATAGGTGGAGACAAGAAGGTCGCTGGAGCGAATGGGACTGTTCTCCTGTGGAAACCAGAGGGAGAGGGAAGGTTATCCTGGTTCTTCGCAAAGGCCTTCAGGAACATATCTTCGCTCTACTATCTTCTCACAGTCAGGTTCTCAGAGACTGTCTTCAAGAGCGTGAACAGCCTCAACGGGAGCTGCGCACTGTACAGAGTGAAACCCTTACTCGAAGTAGGAGGATTCCCTGACGATACATATGTAGAAGACACCTCGATAAGCTGGGAGCTTCAGCTCAGGGGATACAGCGTCCTCTACCTCCCAGGAGCGTTTTCATATACTGTAGATCCCTCGAGCCTCAGAAGGTTCTTCTCCAAGGTCTTCAGAATAACAGTGGGAGTTCAGAAGCTGCTGATGACTAGAGTGAGGAGGATCATTGCTAATGGAAAGAAGAACCTATTCATGACTTCCCTCTATACTAGCCTGGGAAGCCTACCATTTTTCTTCGTGATAATGAACACGATCGTTTCCGCCTTCCTCACCTATTTTGGAGTTTATGGAACAGGGGGGATTTCCAAATACATTGTCAACTCTCTCCAGTTCACTCCCTTCTATATAGTATTCGCTTTTCTATACAAGTATCCCCTGAGCTATTTGGCTATAAGCTACGCGACGGGGATCCTCGAGTCCTACGCGACATACGAGTTCCTGGAAAGGCTCTACAAAAATGAACACAGCATAAGGATCCCTCTGTCTGCTGCTAAGAAAACAATAGTCATGGTTCCGCTCATTCTCTGGGCTCAGGCCTTTATTGCTCTCATTGCGTTGCCTGTCTCATTCATACATGCAATAACTGGAAAGAGGGCGAGCAAATGGTGATGCCAATGATCTCAAAGAAGAGGTTTCTATTGCTCGCCCTTTTGGTTATCATAGTAACGTCTTTGGTAGCTATGAGAGAAGTGCACAGCGAAGAGGAGCCAGTTGTATCGTACTTGGGACCAGCGAAATACTATGCGAATTATTCTTCTGCTTGCATAATAAGGGTAGATGACTTCGTAGCAGATCCTGCTAAGCTCACAACCATCGATTTTAACATGGGAAAAAGGACTGTGAGCTTTCAGAACTTTCAGATGGAACTCATCAACTATCTCGTGGTGCATCACCCAGAGGCAAGACTCGTTTTCGGAATCATAACAGGAGATGCTTCTGGAGAGAACAATACACAGCTCTGGTCACTCTACAGTGAGCTGGTACATAAGTACGGATGGGAAGCTGCTTCTCACACTAGGTACCATCTGCTCCCCCCAAGGACAGCTGATGACATTGCTGGTTCGATAAGAGACATTGAGGGGAACATAAGCAACTATAGGGTCAACACTTACATACCCCCATACGGAAAAGTCGATGGGAATGAGCTCAATATGCTGAGAAAACTCGGAATAAAGATAGTTATGAGCGATAAACCTCTACAGTTGAAAGTCCCTTCTAACTGGTACGACATGCATATTACCATTAAGATCGATGGAAAGCATCCTTGGTTCATGAAGTTCCTCGAAGTCACTCACTATTTGAACAACAGAATTGGAGGGGTGACAGTCATATATACACATGCAACAAGCTTCGATTGGAAGAGCCCTGGGCAGATGGACAGCTATTTCAATGAGACCCTCTCGAATATAGAAGATGGCAGGACCTGGATCACGGTGCCATCAGAGCTACATAAGTACTCGGTAGAGAGCAAGATGCTCAAGGTAGTTCAACTGAATGAAACGACTTTTGAAGTGTCCTTGAAGAAGCCGGTAGATTTTCAGCCCATACCGGTCACTCTGAAGTTTCTCGTAGACGGGAGCGTCAAAGCTGTATACTTCAACGGCACTTCCCTTCCAGAGCTGGATTCTTTTGGCTACATCCCCGAAGTTGGATACAAACAGATCGGCAACTCTCTCCTAATTTCCGTTATCCCCAATGGTGTATTACAAATTCTTTCCGGGGGAAATGATTGACCCAGGCCAGGCATAGGTACTGCATTTTAGGCCTTGGGAATATAGGGGTTCTCGTGTCCTACTTTCTCAGGCACAAAAGCCCAATTGCCATATCAAGGAGGGGAAAGGGCAGAAAGGAGAAAATCGTCCTAAGAGGAGAAGGAGGGGAGATCTGGTCGGGGGAAATGCTGGTCTATGATATTGGGGCTCCCGTAAGATGCGACTTCGCCCTTCTTGCGTTGAAGGCCTACGACATACCTTGGGGGATCTCGCTGCTCTCAGGAAGGGCGGAGAACGTTTTAATCCTTTCGAATGGGCTCGGTCTCATCGAGGAGGCATCTAAAGCTTTGGGAAGAGGAAGGGCTCTAGCTTCCTCTATTACTTATGGACTCACATCGTGCGGGGATTTCTGCGCGGAGCTGAGGGGGATCGGAGAGATAATTATAGGAGGGCCCGGAGAAGAGATGACTTATGAAAAGGCCTTGGAAATTTCAGGAGACATAGAAAGAGGTGGCGGAAGAGCGAGAGCCGTTGAAAGGATAGAGCCGTATATCTGGTTGAAGGGGATTGTGAACTCAGCGATAAATCCTATAACAGCTATTCTGAATAAACCAAACGGTGTCCTCTTAGAAAATCGGAACGCCATGGAGATCGCCAGAATGGTTGCTCTGGAGGGAAAGTCTGTAGCTGAAAGAAAGGGGGTTGAGCTATTCGAGGAACCGTTTGAAGCAATAATCAGAGTTGCTGAAAGAACAAGGGACAACTTGAGTAGCATGCTGCAAGATGTGATGAACAGGAGGAGGACCGAGATCGATTTCATAAACGGCTATATAGCATCGGAAGGGATGAGGCTTGGGATAGATGCAAGGGTCAATTCCACTCTCTATCATCTCATCAAAGCTGTTGAAAGCTATTATCTCGACAAAAATTTTTTGAAAAAGTGAAGAAGCCCTCACCTTTGGGACTTTCGATACTTTATTTTTCCTATAAAGTTAAATAAATGCGCAAGACCCATTTATCATGGGTGAGGTCAAAACAAATGAGCGAGAAAATCAATGTGAGAAAGTTTCTGAAGAAGAAGGAACTGAAGGAAAAAATTGTGATGATAACAGCATATGATGCGCCGTTCGCCAGAGCAGCAGATGAAGCTGGAGTAGATTCTATATTGGTTGGAGACTCTATGGCAATGGTGATGCTTGGGATGGAAAATACACTTCAAATATCTCTAGAAGAGATGATAGAGCATACTAGGGCAGTGGCGAGAGTGAAGCCGAAAGCTCTTCTAGTTGGAGACATGCCATTCATGAGCTATGAGACGGGAACAGCAAGGGCTCTGGAGAGCGGGGCCCTCTTCGTTAAAGCTGGAGCAGATGCTGTTAAGCTCGAAGGAGGTGAAGAAGTAACAGAGCAGATAAGGGCTTTGGTGAGGGCCGGGATACCTGTGATGGGACATATCGGATTGACTCCCCAGAGATTTCTCAAGCTTGGAGGCTACAGGATGATTGGTAAGAAGAAAGAAGAGGAAGAGCAGATCTACAGAGATGCTGAAGCTGTCCAGGAGGCGGGAGCCTTTTCCGTTGTGCTCGAGTATGTGGTTTCTGATATAGCGAAAAGGATCACGCAGAAGCTCAGCATACCGACAATTTGCATAGGTGCTGGTCCTCACTGCGATGGTCAGGTCCTTGTCCTCCACGACGTACTTGGACTCTCTGCTCAATCACCACCATTCGCAAAAAGGTATGCCGATCTCTACTCTATTGCTCGAGACGCGATATCTAGATATGCGAAGGAGGTCAGGAGCGGCGAATTCCCCTCTCCAGAATACTACAAGTGAGCTGTCGGTGGGAAAATGAAGAGCGTAATAGAAGAGATCTACGATGCCGCCCTGAAGAGGGCTGAGGGGCAGAGAATAAGGAGGGTAGCAATAGGGGCTGGATACACTTATGTTGAGCTCGATGATGGCGGAGCAGGCGTGTCCTACAGCAATAGAGAGGGAGGAATTAGGCAGGGGCTCCCGGGAAACTTGGAGAATATGAGGGTTGATGATGCCCTGCAGTACCTCTTGTCCGGAAGAGGACTTGAAGTCAGCTTTGGGCTCGCCGCAACGAACGCTCTTGTGAACAGAGAGAGACCTGAACTCCTGCAGAGAGATGCACTTGTAGAGGAAGAGCTCGACCCCAACGATGTCGTAGTCTTAGTGGGGTACTTTCCTTCCTATGTGAGAAGGCTAAAAGATAGAGTGAAGAAGGTTTATGTCTTGGAGATTCTGGAGCTTGCTTCAAGGGATGTGGAAGTTTATCCCTGGTGGGCTTACTCCAGGGTATTTTCGGAGGCCACGAGAATCTATATGACGGGAACCACGATATCGAACCATACGGTAAACTATATTCTCCCATCTTCTATTCACATAGAGCACAAGTTCATCATAGGTCCTTCAACTCCAATGATAGAAAATCCTTTCGCAAAATACAAGGTTGAGGGTCTCTGCGGCAGCATAATATCGAATAGAGAGCTATGCTTCAAGATAGTTTCACAGGGTGGCGGAGCGGGAGAGATGTTCGAAAGGGGCTGCTTGAAGAAGGTCTTCCTCCCAATCAGAGCTTGAAAATTTTCATTCGCTCTTTCTGAGTCTTCTCAGGTGACCTATCACTGAATTGAAGAGGGCTTCACTCTCAGGTCTGTATTTCTTCCTCCTCTGGAGGAATTCCTCTATCAGCTTCAAAAACTCATCTTCAGAAACAAAGAGGCTACCGTAGCTAGATGGAATGAGCCTTACTATGCTCATCGCAGCCTCACATGGATCGTCGCCCTTTGAGGCCATGGTCAATATGGATGTCGACATGAGATCGATGAGGTCCCTCAATGCCTCTTGATTTCCAAGAAGGAGAGGGCGGGATTCCTCGAAATCCAGTCCATACATTTTGTTTTCATGAAGTATGAAGTTTCTTGGGTTGCAGTCTCCTTTCGCTAGACCCAGGGAATGAAGCTTTCTGAGCCATTCAACAGCCATAGACAGCTTCTCGATAAATTCTCTAGGACTCAGCTCGGAAAGCAGGCTACCTCGGATGTACTCCAGATAGATCACCTTGTTTTCCTCTTCTGCAAATATCAACCTTGGTACATGAGAAGCCATTGCCGAAGCTTCCAGATATCTCAAAACTTCGATCTCTCTGAACATGTTACTCTTCTTCGAGAATTCCTTTCTTACCACCATTTTCTCTCCAAACTTTTCGAGTGTAACTATGTTCTTCCTGCTGAAAAACCTCATAATCTTCTTCCCCTTTTTGTGACGAGTTGGTCTCAGAAAATTCAATTTCAGAATAGAGTAAACTATCAGCTTTTATAAATATTCTAAATGGGAATATATCGCATTCTTTAACAATATTAAAATAAAGAATTAAATAGTGAGAAGATTATCAAACAGGTATAAATTCCCACATAAAAGTGGTGTCCATAAGAATGGGAAAGAGGTTCGACTCTTCAAAGGTCTTCTACAGATTCGACCCAGATATCCCTCCAATAGGGAGCGTCAAACTTAAGGAAAAGGTTGAAATAGAGACGAGGGACTGCTTCTCGAATCAGATAACTGAAGAGAATCAGCTGGTTTCTTCCATAGACTTCTCGCAGGTGAATCCAGCTACAGGTCCCATATTCATTGAGGATGCTAAAAGGGGAGATGCGCTCGCAGTACATATACACAAGATAAGGACCGCTGAAACAGGGCTGATCGTTACGCTTCCGGGAGAGGGGTTTCTCGGCGAAGACGTCAAAGAAACGAGAACAAGAAAGTGCAAAGTCAACGGTAATTGGGTAGATTTCAGGGGAGTCAAAGTCCCGTACAGACCAATGATAGGGGTGATAGGAGTTGCATCTGAAGACAGGCACCCGACAGGAGTACCGGGAAGAACGGGGGGAAATCTAGACACAAGGTACATAACCGAAGGGGCTACTCTCTACCTTCCTGTTGAATTCGATGGAGCCCTTTTTGGGCTCGGAGATCTCCACGCTGCTATGGCCGATGGAGAGATGTGTGTAGCTGGATGCGAGGTCAGGGGAGAGGTGGAGGTTGAGTTCGATGTGCTCAGAGGGCTCTCTCCTCCTTGGCCAGTTCTCGAATATGGTGGATACACATACCTAGTAGTTTCGGCAGGGAGCTTAGAAGAATCGCTGAAAGAAGCTTCGAGAATTGCGGTGAGAGCTCTCTCTAAGGCATTTTCCATCGACTGGCACGACGCATATATGCTCTCCAGTCTCGTTGCGGATGTGCAGATAAGTCAGCTAGTGGACCCGAAGAAGACCGTCAGAATAGGGTTCCCAACGAGTGTGCTGAATGCCAAAAAGCTTCTAGAAGCGTTATCGAGGTGAATCATGTGGAAGAGAAAGAGAAGGCTGGTCAATTGAAGAGAGTTCTCAAGATGAGGGATCTCATAGCCTTCGCTATAATGACTATGGTGCCGATAGCTCCGATGGGGATCTATGGAATTGTGGCGGTCCTCAGCAAAGGGCATGTACCTCTCGCATATGCAATCGGAGCTGTCGCCATGTTCTTCACCGCTTGGGGATATGGCCAGTTCGCAATGAGGTTCCCCGAAGCAGGTTCAGTCTATGCTTATGTGAGGGAAACGCTGGGGTATAACGTAGGATTCGTTGCTGGATGGGTCATCTTGTTGGACTACGTCTTGATTCCCGCACTCGTTATATTGGTATCAGCACTTTGGCTCGAAGCGCTGACAGGGATCAGCATGATAGTTTGGGCAACTGTATTCATCGTGACAGCGACTGTGCTGAATGTGCTTGGAGTGGAGCTCACTGCTAGAGCTTCAATGGCGCTATTTCTCTTCGAAGATTTCGTGCTTGTAGCTTTCATTGCTGCAGCTGTTTACAAGATAGTAACGACTCCCGGGCTGAGCTTCAACCTGGCTCCTTTCTACAATCCGACGGAGTTCTCGTGGGATGCGGTGCTTTCCGGAACTTCGGTCGCTGTTCTCAGCTTCCTTGGGTTCGATATAATGACAACGCTAGCTGAGGAAACAATAGAAGCGAGAAAAGTGGTGAGCAGGGCTGTGGTACTTGTCATACCAATCATTGCTTCGATGTTCATACTGCAGACCTACTTGGCAGCAGTTATCCATCCTGGCTACTCTTTCGAATCGACCGATGTGGCATTTTACTACATCGCTGAAGAAGTTGGGGGGAAAGGGCTCC
>POCB01000305.1 GCA_002899805.1 Fervidicoccus sp. | reverse complement strand
TGGCTTCCCGAATAAATTGATTGCCTCATCGTATATACTGAACAAAAAGGAGTAGGTGCGAGGATTGGAGGGGCAAAATGCATAGGGACGCTGAGGGTCCTCCGCTATATCAAGGTTATTTTTCCTTTGGAACGCCCATTCAGCGTGCCCAAAAGATTGAACGAGGGGATAAACATCTATGAAATTTTCTTTCGCCTTTTCAAGAAGGGTTTTGATCTCCTCCTGTGTCATCGTCCAATCGTTCTTGAGATTTGGCTGGCTCTTCCACTCCGCATACTCACATTCAAGGACAATTGAGTTTACCTTCAAAGGGGCGAGCACCTTCTCTATCAATTGGAGGTAGAAAGGGAGGGAAAATTTGTCGGCAAAGAAGTGGATGCCTCGGAAAGGGAAGGCTGGATAATCCTTTATGATACAACATCTTATGCCTTCTTTTCTCATCAACCATCTAATTGTCTGCACACCGTAAAAAAGTCCTCTTTCATCTTTCCCGCAAAGAAAAAGAAAATTCGGTTTCACGACCAAAACATATCCCTCTGGCTTTAAAGGTTCTTTGAGGATATCGCCCTCCCCTGAAGATAAAAGAGCGCTCAAGAGGTTTTCGTTTTTCGTCAGGACTATATTTCCCGTCAATCTCTTAAGCGGTTCATTAGATGATGAAACTTGGAGGTTAATTCCTTGCTCCTTAAGAAGTTTCATAAGAAGGATTATCGTGTGTTCATCCTTATTAGATAAAGAGGAATCAACTATTATATTGGTGTGGTGGGGATGGAAGAAATCGTTTCCCCAAACCGCTTGTTTTGGAGGGGGGAAGAGAGGGAAGGGCCAGTTTATTTGGAAGAGTTTATCCTGATATATCGGATTAACATTGCTTTTGATTATCTTCTCTTCAACGAGAGCGGAGGTGAATTTGAAAAAAACGCGAAAAGAAACCTCCTTTCCGAAAGCCAAGGGAGCTTCCATATATCCTACCCATAGTTCGTCCTTGCTCCATACGGGCAAACGGGCATCCATCAAAACCCTTCTTCCTT
>POCB01000263.1 GCA_002899805.1 Fervidicoccus sp. | reverse complement strand
TTTCTTGCCATCGGGCGTTATCTCACTCACGATGACCCTTTCTTTCCCAAGGAATTCCCTGGGATAAGAGAAGGAGAAAACCTGTTCCTTATCGCTTACATTCACGATTATTGCACCAAGCGTGTTATCAGACCCTCTCCAAAATGTTCCCATCACTGAGGGCAATTTTACGGGGAATGCCCTTCCGTGCCAATCAAACCAAGTTCCTTCCGCCTCAGGAATGTTGTTCAAAGGTTCTATCTCCCCTAAAAGCTCACCGTAAATAAGATACTTCAAAGCAGATATCCTATATTTCCCTAAAATTTTCAGAAATTCAGCCTTATCCTTATGTTCTGGGGATAGGAGTTCAAATCCCATCCAACCGAGTTGGCATCCCCAAATGAAGTCTCTGCCCTCAAGCATTGCGAAGGAGATTTTATCCGAGAAACCATGTGTCGGGCTTGAGAAGTATATGGTATATCCGCTGTATACTGCTGTCATCATAGGGATTTCTTGGGGATGGCGAGGATTCCAAATAAGGAACGCATCTACTCCGTCCATATAAGGCTCGGCGTTGTTCTCCGTTGTTATCGCCACCTTCCCTGCACATTTTTCCTTCACCCTTCGCAACATTTCTCTATAACCTGATACCCAGTATCCACCACCACCCAAGGGATGGTTGTGGGACTTATCAAAACAAAGAACTGCCCCAGCTGACCCAATCTGGTCTATGTAAATTGCGTTCACCCCGCATTCCTTAATTAATCTCTCCACTATTTCGTTTATTTTATCCTGCCAAAACTTCGTTGCCGGGCACATAACAGCGTGCCTCACCTTGGGATTATAAACCTCTATATAAGGCTCACCGTTCACCTGTTTGGCACACCATTTTATTGCCTCCCTCTTGAAACTATCAAGGGATGAATCCCATAGCCTACCGTTTATATATGGCATCGCTATCATTCCCCTTGAGGTAAGTTCTTTCACTCCTTGAGGGAAACCCGGCTTATATGGAAAATAATTGGGATACTCCGTATCAAAACCTATCTGGTGC
>POCB01000238.1 GCA_002899805.1 Fervidicoccus sp. | reverse complement strand
GAAGAGACAGAATAACAATACGCAGATAGCAAAAAACAGCAACTAGATAAACTCGCAAAATCTAAACAAATCTTTTTTCTTTTACCCTCGGTGGACGGGGTATGAATATGGTGGAGGAGAAGGAGGAAGAAAAGAAGCATCCTCTGGATATTCTCATAGAGGCATTCGCCGAGGACAATGAGGAGGATGAGGAAGAAATTCAGGAGCTGATAGAAGAGGAGGACGATGAAGAAAAAGAATTCGAAAAACACCTGATCTACAACACTATCGAGGAGGAAGATGTTTTACCTGGATGCTATGCGTATAATCTCAGGAGAAAAAGAAAAACAAATTGCACATCAGCGTTGAGAGCGGAATTAAGAGGAGAAGAGGCGATCGTGGTCATCTATGATCTGCGGAGAGTAATCTTGATCAAAGTAGCTCCATTCAAGGATCCGATCATAAAGAGATTCAAAAGCTTTAAGTCAGCAATGAAATATATAGAGAAGCACTATGGATTCGAGGTAATGGCGTCAATAGTGGATCAAGCAGACAAATAAACATTTTTCTTTTTCTCCCTCCCCGACCCCGGGCGGGACGGGGGATGGTGAAATGGAAGAAACTCAGGTTCAAAGAGAATATAGCGAGTTTGATGATAAGAATAAGATAAAGTACACTATAGAGTATGAGCTGAATGAGGAATACGATTACGAGCTCGTGAAACATTTAACGATTGAGAAAAGATATCTGCCACTGTGGCCAACCGCAGGTAACTACGCGAAGATAGTGTGGAAGATCGACTACAGCGACCCAACAACAATAAAGATAAGTGTTTACGAAGCTCGTGAAAATTGGTATGGTACAGGATCAACAAGGATCGCTGACATAGAAGCAAACTTTTACTTTGAGGAGGATCCGTGGTTCTTAACATCGAGAGAATTAGAAGAGCATATAGAAAAATTTGGTGTTAAAGAAACGGCGAAGGATATACTTGATAGCTTACTCGACTACTTTGAAGATTCATTGGCGCTAGAAAAAGAGACCTTAGGTTTATCCGAAGA
>POCB01000141.1 GCA_002899805.1 Fervidicoccus sp. | reverse complement strand
TCATGGTCGCCGACTACTACCTGTTCAAGAAGAGGAACTACGATATGCAGAAGCTGTACACGAAGGGACCTGAAGGGTACTGGTACCACAACGGGTACTCCTATGCCGCCATCCTATCCTATGTGCTGACCATAATAATAATATATCTGTTCAGCGCAGCGATCGGGCAGATCTCCTGGACGGGACCGATACCTTGGCCAACTAACCTGAGCTGGTACCTAGGAGTGGTGCTGAACTTCATACTCTATATACCATTGGCAAAAGCGTTCAAAGAGGCTTGAAGAAGGAAGAATCCTTTCGTTATAAAAATATATTTTAAAATTTTTTTAAAAGTTATTCTCCTTTTTCAGATAGCATGTGAAGGACTAAGCTTAAAGCTGACTCTGGTGGAAGCTCTCTTGGTGCTTCCGGCAGCCTGATAGCTACTGCCCCTTCTATTATCTCTCCCGAGGTAAATCCAGCATCGCTTCCAGAAAATAGCAACAGTACATTCTCCCTTTCCGGCTCCATTCCAATCTCCCTCATTTTGGAGATCGGCCTTCCTTTCGAAGCAGAGTATTGAATTATCTTGTAGTTGCTGAAAATTTCCCTGTAGTCTCCTATGTCCTGAAGTATTAGGAAGCTCACTCCCCTCTTGAATAAAAGCTTGCTAGCTTCAGGAAGACCGTATTGTGCTGCTGCACCTGTGACCCTGGAAAGGACAACTAGATCTACCCTGATATCAAATGCGAAGAGAGTCCTCAGAAAGTCCGTGAGCCTTGAGGTACTGCTCACATCGTGAAGTCCTATGACTACTTTCATACCCCATCATCTCTCTCCAAATATTTGAGAACCTCATCAGCTATGGCGGATGATAAAGTTACTGGAACGCTTTCTCCAACCATATTGTACTGCTCATCCCTTCCTCCCAGAAACACATGATCATCTGGGTAACCCATGAGCCTTGCTTGCTCCCTCACCGTGAGGAGCCTGTCTTCGAATGGATGAATGAACCTGCTGCTCCCCAGAACAGTCGGGGCAATATCTTCAGGTTGAAGTCTTATCATGTTCGGAAGCGTCCTTCCTCCAGACCCCTCATAATATATCATAGCTTCTCCCGTCTTCACTCTCCTCACCTTTTTCTGTTTCCTCGGACTGATGGTTGTGGGTTCATGGTTTGGAGGGTGATCATAGTTTGGTGGAGGGAGATCTCCTATCGCTTCCATGACGCTCACAACCCTTCCGCACTTTTTGGGGAGGATTGGAATATTGGAGAGGAATAGCCTAGTCCTTCTGCTGGGCGTGCAATACTCTTCTGCCTTAAGAACGTTGAAGAAGACCTTCAGGTATCCTGCTCTCTTCGCCTCTGTTTGGAGAGCCTGCTTGAGTGGTCCTTCAGTGATGGCGGGGACGTTCTCCATAACCCAAACTCTTGGCTTCAGTTCACTGAGAATCCTGAAGAAGTGGAGCGTGAGGATGCCCTGAGGATCTGAATAAAGCCTGTCGAGAGGATCCTTCTTTCTGTTCTTATTCGCTGCCGTAAAGGGTTCGCATGGGGGGCTTCCTATCAGAACTTCGAAGCTACCCACTAGGCTTTCAATCAGCCCCCCTGTTACTTCCTTTATGTCTTCTGCAAGAACCATGGCCTCTGGAAAGTTGGCTTTGTACGTCTTAGCTGCCGCCTTCAGGTTGTCTATCCCAAAAGCGATATCAAAGCCCTTAAGCTTGAACCCCCTTGAGAAGCCTCCTCCGCCGCTGAAAAGGTCAACTACTCTGTATTTTTTTGAGCTCATCAGCTAGCTCCTCTTCGAGCCTTCTAACATAGTCCTCGAGTATAGCTATCTCTTTGGATCTGTCTATATACTCGAGGGATACTCCGCATATTGGACAAGTGAAGTCGTTCGCCAAAGCTTCCTCGAACTTGTACTCCCTCCCACACTTGGGGCAATGATAGACTACTCTGTTTGCCTGTTCATAGGCAAGCCTGAGCCTGAGCTTATGCAGAACTTCTTTCTTCCTGTTCAGGAGCGATAGCGAGATCCCTTCCCAGTTTATCTTCCAGTAATATGTGTTCCAGTTTGTGCTTTCTTCCTTCATCCTCCTATATACGAGGATATTGAGGTCATGGAGCTTGTAGAGAATCTTCCTCACGGTGTTCTTACTTATACCGAGCTTTTCAGAAATCTCATCCTCTGTGAGCTCTTCCCTTTCGTTCTTGAGGAGCCTGAAGAGGGTCAGAGAGCCTTTCGGAGCCAGCTTGTATATGTACTCCTCCAGACCGTCCTCAGGCTTCTCATCCTCAAAGCTACTTGGTTCAGAGCTCATCCTCTTCCTCCTCCATCAGCCTGACTTTCTTTCCCTTCTCAGAAGGCTCTATCACGGCCCTCGCATCCTCATATGTTAGATATAGTTCCTCGCCATTATATAATCTATCTAAAAATACTGCCAGAGCTGCCACCTCGCTGTGAGGTTGGTTGCCAACAGATAAATTCAGGTCTGCCTCTTCGTAAACATCGGGTGGGACTTTCTCCGCCCCCACGACTATGAGCAATGGTTTTCTTAACTCCCTGCATTTCTCTATCCCCTCTTCCAGCGGAATCCCGTACATCGTTAAGTGCACCACCTTCCCCCCGAGGGACTTCCAGCCTTCAATGTATCTCATGTGCGGTAGCCCACATGAAAAGTGCTTTATCCCCCTCCCCCATCTCTCTTCCACGGATACGAGCGTCCTCATAACACCAAGATCACATATATCAGATAGGAAGAAATATGAAGCTCCAAAAGCCCTCGCCACGAGGGCTACGTGGCTTGTGACCCTCTTGTCCCTCTCGGGTCTATGCCCTATCCTAAGCACTCCTGTCTCTGGTTCAAGGCGAGCCATACAGCCTCTTCCACCTCTTCTATGCCCATCCTTCTCAGAGCGCTGATCAGATGAGTCCCGAGGTATTTAGGGAAGATCTTCGAAGCGCGCGCAGCTATCAGCTCCGCTTTTCTCTCCAAATCTCCTTCGATCACCGAATCGATTTTGTTCGCTGCTATTACGACGGGCTTATATATCGAATCAAGGTTAGAGAAGGTCTCCGCAGCCTGCTTCATCTGCTCTTCCAGCACATCTTCTTCCTCTCCAATATCGAGGGCGAAGATGAGGGCATCAGCTTCCTTTATCTCTTCGAGCGTACCATAGAAGGCCTCAACGATCTCCGGAGGAACGTTCAAGACAAACCCCACGGTATCGACCAAGAGCATTGGGAGGGAGAGGTGCCTTGAGGTCTTAGGAGAGAGGGTTGTGAAAGGGGTGGGACCTACAGCTTTATTGTTGCCCGTGAGCGCGTTGAAGAGAGTGGTCTTTCCCGCATTAGCATATCCAACTATTGCTACAGAGGGAAGCCCAACTTTTTTCCTCCTCTCCCGCAGCACGGCCCTCCTCTTTCTGATCTCCTCGAGCTCCCTCCTTGCCCTGGCTACTGACTTCCTCACCTGTTTGTAGTACCTGTCTATAGCATAGGTTCCTCCAGCCATAAATCCAGGCAGTTCTCCCCGCTTGCTCCTGTTCAGTATCTCCCTGAGAAGGGGAATCTCATGCTTGTATTTGGCAACCTCTATCTGGAGCTTTGCTTCCCTGGAACCAGCATTCACCTCGAATACCTCAAGTAAGAGAGCTGTCCTGTCCAAGACATCTGCTTTTGTCTTCTTCATTATTGCTATTTTCTCGCTCGGAGGGAGGTCGGGCTGAACTAGTACGAGGTCTGAGCCTGTTTCCTTCAGCTTCTTCTCGAGCTCATCGAGCTTGTAATCGCTCACTCTTATTCCGGTGCCATTGACCCTTATCGAGACTTTTTCTTCAATAGAAATCCCAACTACAGAAGCGAGAATCTCGAGCTCTTTTAAAATGAAGGGTCTTGCGTTTTTCTCGAACAGCAGTACAGAGCTTCTCAGGCTACAGATCACCCCTTCTTTCGGATATTGACGATGTCCCCCAGCGTAATGCTCGAATCTTCTTCTATATTTGAAGTCTTAATCTGAGCTTCGTCTACGACGGGCTCCAAAAGCCTTATCCCGAGGGCCCTCTCGAGCCTCCTTGCTAGATCGATGGATGGTCTCAGCCTGTTTTGCTCAATTCTCTTGAGAACCGTCTCCTTTTCCATAACCTTCTGAGAGAGGGTGAGAAGGTTTATCCCGAGCCTCTCTCTCGCTTCTCTTATCCTTTTAGCATAATCTTCGACAACTTCCAGCTCAACTTCTTGCTTGATTTTGGGTTGAGGTTTCTTCTGCATAGTCTGGCTCGGCTGCCTCTGATTCTTCTCCTGCAATGAGGCTTTTTCCTGTACCTTAGCGGTCTGCTTCCTGTAGCACTTCTCGCAGACCGTTAAGCTGACTCCTTCAATTGTCACCTTGTAAGATCTACCAGAGATCGGGGATCCGCAAAGCTCGCAGTAAAGCTGCTCAGGCATATTAATAAAGCACCCTATACCATTTAAACCGTAATATTAGAATAAATTAATGTGGTCGTTATAAAATATTTATGAAAGGGGTTAATATGGAAAGCGATGGTGATGTAACGAAGATAGAAGGAGACAGCATAACAGAGTATGTCAAATATTTGGAGAAAAAGATCAAGGAGTTAGAAGAAGAGAAGCTCATGCTGAAGAGGGAAGTGAAGTATTACAAGGAAGAGATGGAGAAGCTGCTTGCTCCTCCTCTCATCGAAGGAGTTATTCTCGATATTCTACCAGACGGGAGGGCTGTAGTTAAGAGCACGTCTGGACCAAACCTCATCGTCATGATTGGGGGAAATATAAAGAAAGAGCAACTCTATCCTGGCGCTACTGTAGCAATCAACCAGAGAGGTTCGAGCATAGTCGAGGTTATCCCGAATAGAGAGGATCCATATGTGAAGGCTATGGAAGTGATGGAGAGACCCAACGTATCCTACTCTGATATTGGAGGACTCTCAAAACAAATAGAAGAGTTGAGGGAGACTGTTGAGCTGCCCTTACTCAAGCCGGAGCTGTTCAGGAAAGTGGGGATCGAGCCTCCGAAGGGAGTTCTGCTCTTCGGTCCTCCCGGTACAGGTAAAACCCTTTTGGCGAAGGCTGTTGCAGGGGAAACTAAAGCTACATTCATAAGAGTTGTAGGAAGCGAATTTGTTCAGAAGTTCATTGGAGAGGGAGCAAGGATTGTGAGGGAAGTCTTCGAGCTGGCCAAGAGGAAGGCCCCATCTATAATCTTCATAGACGAGCTCGATGCCATCGCTGCGAAGAGAATAGACCTTGGAACTAGCGGGGAGAGAGAAGTGCAGAGGACAATGATGCAGTTGCTGGCAGAGATGGATGGTTTCGACCCTCTTGGCAACGTGAAGATAATAGGAGCTACCAACAGAATAGACATTCTGGACCCCGCAATCCTCAGGCCTGGGAGATTCGACAGGATCATCGAAGTTCCACTCCCAGATAAGAAGGGGAGATACGAAATATTCTTGGTCCATGTGAGGAAGATGAACATAGATAAGAGTGTAGATATCGGGAAGCTTGCTGAGCTTTCTGAAGGGTTCGTCGGTGCCGAAATTAAGGCCACCTGTGTTGAAGCGGGGTACTTCGCCATTAGAGAGGGAAGAGAAAAAGTGAAGATGGAAGACTTCCTGAGAGCTTTGGAAAAGATAAAGGAAAGGAAGAAGCAGACTTCTCTGGAAGTTCCTCAGGTCTCCCTGGCCTTCTGAGGGGGAATTTTTACTACACTTTTTACTTTTGAACAAAATTCCATTGGTCTCATCCGGAGAAAATAATATTTTCGGATAACTACTTATTTATACTTGAAGAAAAAGAATCCTGAAATTGAAAGGTTGAGAAAGTTGTCTCCAAAGGCTCAAAAAGAGGAAGAAGAGTCTGAAGAGTCCAAGAAAGTTAAAAGCCTAACAGACCTTCCTGGAATAGGACCGGCAACTGCTGCCAAACTAGTTGAGGCGGGCTATGCATCGCTGGAAGCTATAGCAGTAGCAACTCCACAGGAGATCAGTGTAGCTGTGGGGATCCCTCTGGCAACAGCACAGAAAGCGATAAAGGCTGCCCGTGAAGCGCTAGACATAAAGTTCAAGACTGCGCTCGAGCTCAAAAAAGAGAGGCAGACCATTGGAAAGATAACCACTGGAAGCAAGGCTTTAGATGACCTCCTGGGGGGAGGGGTGGAGACCAGGACAATAACTGAATTCTTCGGGGAGTTCGGGACAGGTAAGTGCTTCACTCCCGAAGTAGAGGTTCCGATCTTTGAGGGAAGTCACGCTTCGAAGAGTATTTCGGTATCTGAGCTATATGAAATGGCAGCAACCGAAGTGAAGGAAAGGGAAAAGGATGGGGGTGCTTCTGTAGAGCTGAGGGGGATATCCGTCCCAACTTTCATAGGAGGAAGGATCATCCCTGCTTGGACACCTGAAATTTTCAGGCAGAAGGTCAGGAAAGTTGTGAGGATTAAGCTTTCCGATGGGAGCGAAGTCGGTGTCACTCCAAATCATCCATTCTTAGTCCTCGAAGGAGGAAGAGCTGTCTGGAAAATGAGCTACATGTTGAGGAAAGGAGACAGAACGTTGAAGCTTGAGAGCAGCAAAAGCTTCGAACTGCCAAGAGCTGAGATTCTCTCGGTCGAGAGTGCTAGAGTAGAGATCTACGATGCTTTTGTCTACGATGTTGTTGTCCCGGGAACTCATCACTTCGTTTCTTCTGAGGGGCTAATACTACATAACACACAGCTCAGCCACCAGCTCTCGGTCAACGTGCAGCTCCCGCTGGAGAGGGGAGGTTGGGGGGAAGGGCTGTCTACATAGACAGCGAGGGAACTTTCAGGTGGGAGAGAATAGAGGCGATGGCTAGAAACCTCGGACTCAATCCGGATGAGGTGATGGAGAACATTTTCTACGTGAGGGCAGTCAACAGCGATCACCAGATGGCAGTCGTGGAGGAGGTCTCAGAGATGATACCAGAGAGGAACATAAAGCTGGTTGTGGTTGACTCAGTTACCGGACACTTCAGAGCCGAATACCCAGGAAGAGAGAATCTGGCCTCTAGACAACAGAAGCTCAATAGGCATCTTCACCAGCTCATGAAGATGGCTGAGATCTACAATATAGCAGTGGTGATAACGAACCAGGTTATGGCGAGACCGGATGTTTTCTACGGCGACCCCACTCAGGCAGTGGGAGGACACGTACTCTATCACGCTCCAGGCGTCAGGGTGCAGTTGAGGAAGAGCAGGGGGAACAAGAGGATAGCGAGAGTGGTTGATGCGCCGCACCTGCCCGAAGGGGAAGCTGTGTTCTCGATAACCGAGAGTGGGATAAAAGACGCAGAAGAGTAGCAGTGGTGCCGGAGAAAGATGAAAGTAATTTGGGCCCCCTGGAGGTCGAGCTACTTAAGCTCGGTAACCTCGGGTGAGAGAGCAGGGTGCATTTTCTGCGAGATGCTGAACAATGGTAAGAGCGATAGGGAAAACCTCATCGTTTACAGGGGGAGAAAAGTTTTCGTAGTTTTGAACAGATACCCGTACACATCTGGTCACTTCATGATAGTTCCCTACCGTCACGTTCCTACACCTGAAGAACTTGATGAAGAAGAGAGGATGGAAATCATGGATGTTGTCTCGCTATCAGTAAAAGCGCTCAAGCTATCCTATAGACCGGATGGAATAAACATGGGGATAAATCTGGGGAGAGCGGCAGGTGCTGGAGTTGAGGGACATATGCACATACATGTCGTTCCCCGATGGATAGGTGATGCGAACTTCATGAGCGTGGTGGGAGGAGTGAGGGTGATATCGGAGTCGCTTGAAAATTCCTACGAAAAGCTCAGAGAGGCTTTTCTCAAGGTCTCGTCGCATTAATTAGCTCGTTCTCCTTATAGATCTTCAAAGGCGATGATTTTGTCTTCGATCTCTGAGAACAATGATGAAGGCGTTGATTATGAGCCAAAATAGCATATCGCTCAGCCTAATCGAAGAGTACGAGATAAATGGGGTGAAGCGGTTCAAATTCAGAGAAGAGAAGACAGGTATAATAATCAATGTAGCTGGAAGAGATGCAGAGGATGCCAAGAAGAGGGCAGTTCAAGTAGCATCAGTTGTGTTTGGATTGGAGGTGGAGAACAGTGCCATTGGTTCAGATGGTAATTGAGAGGATAAGCGGAGAGAGGGCTGCGGAAGCCTTCCCCCCGATGTTCAAGTACAATACACAGATAACAGTAACGAAGATAAACGAGGATCCGGCAGTAGGAATAGGATTATATGAGTTCAGGGTGAATTTAAACTCGGATCCCATGGCTGTTTCCATAAGCCTCGGAGGGAAAGTGAGGCTTCAAACTCAAAACCAGGAAGAAAAAGTGGATTTCTTCGAAAAGAAGAAACAAGAAGAGAGGATAGCCATCGTCTCGTCTTTGATCTTTCCCCAAATTATCACCTCCCTCATAATAATATCGAGGGAGCTGCAGGTCCCTCCGCCCATACCAGCGTTCCAACCCCAACAGGCAGGAGAGAAGAAGAGCTTTCTTTCCATGTAGGGAAAAACGTATGAGGACTCTCCAGATCCACGCGAAGAGGTTCTCCTATAGGGTAGGAGAGAGAGCGGTGGATGAGGGCGAAGAGCAGATCAACGAGTCTGCTGAGGCAGAGAACGCTCTAGTAGCGTTTGTAACAGTTGAGAGGGGGGACGGCGAGGAGGAGGTTGCTGGAGCTTCAAAAGAAATCTGTGAGCATGCTAAGAAGGTTGGAGCCACGACAATAGTACTATATCCATATGCTCACCTATCTAGCTCTCTCGAATATCCAGAGAAATCTAAGAAAATACTTGAGCTTCTTGAAAAGAGACTGGTCGGATGCACGGAGAAGTTCATCAGAGCTCCCTTTGGATGGTACAAGGAGTTCTTGCTCGATTCCTTCGGTCACCCAATGGCTGAGCTATCCAGGAGCTTTGGAGGAGGAAGAGATCATCTGATCATGAAGCTCTCAAAGCAAGTTTATGAGAAGTTAATTGGAGACTATCTCCCTAGGTTTGGACTAAAGATAGGAGAAGGTCATTTCTCGATCGAAGAGCCGTGGAACTCTATGATCTCTTCGAATCTCCGAATGAGGGGGAGCTTTTGCCTAGCTGAAACTATTGAAGATCTGGCAGAAGGTTGCGAAAGAGGGGGGCTTGTCAAGCTTATTGTGAGACCGGGAAATGCCGTCTTCTATGATATTGCTACTTCCGTTTCCGTCATGCCAACTGGAAGAGAGTTTGAATTGATGCAGATCGAAAGGAGAGAAAGTGTGTATTATGCGGAAAATGCGGAAGGAAACTCGATCCCCCTGGGTTTTGAAGCTGGAGGAAAGAACTATCTGCTTACAAGCGCTTTCGTGGCATCTATGATAGTAGACAGGCTTCAATTACTGGATGGGAGATCCCCTATTCCTCCAACGCTCCCAATAACTTTTTCCCCTTATCAAGCAGCCATATTGAAAATTGGGGATGTTTCGGAAGAATATCTTCTGGAAGTTCGGAGGCAGATAGAAGCTGCAGGGCTCAGTAGGGTCTACATAGATGGCTCCCCCCGCAGGCTGGGAGAGAAGCTGAGAGATTGGGGGATGAAGTGGACTCCACTCATATTCATTGTTGGAGAGAAAGAAGAGGAGGGTGGCAGCGTCATACTTCGTATAAGGAAGACAGGAGTTCAGATCCCAGTTAAGAGGGAAGATATAGCCGAGAGGCTTAAGAGCTATATAGAAGAGGAGCAGATGATGAGGACACCTAGAGAGAATGCAGAATGATCGGGTGAACCTCCCCTGATGCCCTCAAACATATCTCTCTGTTCCTGTTCGCATTGACCTTCTACCCGCCCTGAAGGGCGAGGGCTCCCATAGGGTGGTTCACC
>POCB01000008.1 GCA_002899805.1 Fervidicoccus sp. | reverse complement strand
GCGGTTCCTCGTCTATATTTACAAATCCAAGGATGTGAGCTGCGAGTGCTCCGTTAGGGTAGACCCTTCTTCTTTCCTCCTGTAATTCTATCCCGGAAAGCCTGTTCTTCCTCACTATCTCCCTGATTTTACAAAAAGTGGTGAAATCTATGTCTCTTCGCAAGGGTATCAAGGGATAAGGGCTGAAAAGCTTTTGGAACAGCTCTTCTTCTTTTAAGGAAAGAAGAGGGGAAAGCTTGGAAGAAAGAAGCGTGGCATCCTCTACCTTGCTTGGGCGAAGGAATATAGACCCACCTAACACCTCTTGTGCTAAGGGTCTTAGCTTCCTATCATAGATTGTTCCTCTTTCCGGTTTGATGACCACTTTCCTTAGGCATTCCTGTTGGGCAAGTTTTTTATAATATGAGTGTTTCACGATTTGAAGATAGGCAAGATTGCCCAAAATGAAGAGGAGGTATAAGATAAAGATGAACATTAATAGAATGCCTCTTTTTTGGAGCGTTTTCATTGAATTCCTCATTGTTTTCCTACCCTCAAATAGTATACCTTTGTTGGCCTTTCCATATTACCGCTTAGCGCCATCTTCTCAATCATTAAAGGGGAAAGAAGCTCGCTTAGTTGTCCTTTAAGAAATACATTCTCCTCTTGCAAAACCTGTGCCTTTTTTTGGAACGAATTTTTCTTGTAGAGGGAAGTGAGCGAAAATTTACCGATAATCGCTTGTAGGAAGAGGAGGAAGACAATGACTACGGTGGTAATGACGCCCAATCGGGTCAAAACCTTGGGTAAAGCTTCCTTTTTTACCCGTGGTCGGGTTGTCGTTATTAACCTTCTACGAGGTTTTGCCTTAGGAAGTGTTGCTTTCATTTTCTTTCCCTCCTTTCCGCCGCCCGCAGTTTAGCGCTTCTCGCGCTGGGATTAATGATTATCTCTTCCCTTGAAGGATGTAAGGGTTTAGGTGTGAGAATCTCCAATTCTTCCTTTTTTTCCTTAAAAATTTGCTTTACCACTCTGTCTTCAAGGGAATGATAGGAAAGAACACAT
>POCB01000272.1 GCA_002899805.1 Fervidicoccus sp. | reverse complement strand
AGTTATAAGGCAAATGGTCAAGAAGGGTTTTAATTCCCCCCTTGCTTCAAGCATAGGGAGGTTGTTTGATGCGGTTTCCTCTCTCCTGGGGATTTGCCATTACAACACTTATGAGGGGCAATCCGCCTGCGAGCTTGAGGCTTTAGCTGAGGATTGCGAGGACTTCTACGATTTTGAGCTTGAGGGAGACAAGCCCATCCTCATAAATCCCTTGCCAGTAATTGAGGGAATTCTAAGCGATATAAGGGCTGGTAAAAGCAAAGAATATATAGCCTCTCGCTTTCATAGGAGTCTTGTGGAGATGCTCGTCAAAGTTGTGCAAATCGTCCATGGGCGCTACGGGGAGAGGAAAGTAGCTTTAAGCGGTGGTGTATTCCAAAATTCACTTCTTTTAAGAAAATCCCTTGAGAGATTAAGAGAAGAGGGGTTCATCCCTATTGCCCATAGCAAGGTGCCATCAAACGATGGAGGAATAGCCCTCGGGCAAGCAGCTATTGCAAGGGCTTTAATGGAGGTGTGAGAGATGTGCTTAGGCGTTCCAGCTAAGATAGTGAGAATAGAAGGGAAAGATGCGATAGCGGAAGTGGGAGGGATAAGGAGGGAGGTATCAATAGAGCTTTTAAACGATGTTAAGGAAGGGGATTATGTGATAATCCATGCCGGCTTCGCGATATCAAAGCTGGACGAAGAAGAAGCGGAGATTATGCTTGACTTTCTCTCCAACATTCCTGAGGAATGAGATTCATAGAGGAATTCAGAGACAGAGAAATTGCCCAAAAGCTTTTAAACAGGATTAAATCCTATGATTTCCCCGCTACATTTATGGAGGTATGCGGGACACATACCGTTTCCCTCTTCCGCTTCGGCATAAGGCAGATGTTGCCTGAGAATCTAAAAGTTATCTCTGGTCCGGGATGTCCCGTTTGCGTTACTGCCCAGAAGGATATTGAAAGCGCTCTCGCCCTTGCCTCTCTTCCCAATTCAATCCTTCTTACCTTCGGCGATATGATGAAGGTGCCAGCTAAAACGGGAAGCCTTGAGAGAA
>POCB01000221.1 GCA_002899805.1 Fervidicoccus sp. | reverse complement strand
TGCGAGCTCAAGGGAGAGATGGCCATTTAGCGACCCCTCTTTAGCTCCACCTCCCCAGAATATGGAGGCTACTATTAGGAAGATAGACGCCGAGCATTACGAAATCACCTTCTCAATCAAACAATCCCCCAAAATCGGCTTGGAGATTAAGAGCGAGAAGATAATCGGTCTAAACATAGAAGTCCTTGCGGAGAAGGATAGCCCCCGTTGGCTCTGCCTCTTCCAACCCCAACAGCTAATCCCCTTAGTGATAGAATAGACTGCAAAATCTTTTCAGCCTCTTTTCCGTTGGTATTGGTCTATGGGGAGGCAGGAGAAGCCACCGTCCCCGCTCTCCATAGCCAAAAGCAATGCCCTCGCTGTGTCCAGGGAAGTTAAACAGGGGACCTCGTGCTCCACCGCTGCCCTCCTTATCTTCGCTCCATCCCTCTCCACCTTGCCATCCTTAGACATTGTATTCAAAACCAACTTAATCTCCCCTCTTTTAATCAAATCAATAGCGTTAGGGCTTCCCTCCGCTATCTTCCTCACCATCTCCGCTTTGATGCCGTGATTCCGGAGAAACTTAGCCGTTCCTTCCGTGGCGTAGATGAAAAATCCTCTTTCATAAAAACCCCTTATCAAGGGCAAAGCCTCCTCCTTATCCCCATCCGCTATCGTTGCCATAATCTTCCCCTCCCTCGGCACCCCTACCCCAGCTGCGACCATCGCCTTGTATAACGCTTTCCCGAAATCCCTATCTATCCCCATTATCTCTCCAGTTGATTTCATCTCCGGTCCCAAAGCTATCTCCGCCCCGCTAAGCTTAGCAGAGGAAAACACCGGTGCTTTAACCGCTATATACTCGCCATCAGGATACAATCCAACGCCATAACCCATATCTTTAAGCTTCTCTCCCAGCATAGCACGGACAGCAAGGGAAACCATCGGAACGCCGGTTATCTTTGAGATATAAGGAATCGTGCGAGATGCACGGGGATTAGCCTCAATTACATAAACCGTCCCATTAGCAACGACGAATTGGATATTTATCAATCCCTTAACATT
>POCB01000002.1 GCA_002899805.1 Fervidicoccus sp. | reverse complement strand
GCCTCATATTACTCTTCTTCATCTCTGCTAATAACAGTTTTTTCAAGTGGTAGATAGTAATATTCGCCAATTCTCTTTTGCTCTCTGTCCATATAGCTTCCGATTTTGTTTATTCTAGGTCTCCCCGAATATGGATCTCTCCTGAAGGTTACCTCGAGTTCCTTCAGAAATCTATTCATACCTTCCCTGAGTCCTACTGGTTGTAGAGCTCTCCCAAAAACTCCAGGTTCTCCCTCAAAAACCATTATCCTAGAGCATATATAGTCCACAATTGAGAGATCGTGTTCGACAACGAAGGCTGCTATTCCTCTCGCTTCTGTAAGTCTCTTTATTATCTTGGACACAGCTAGCCTCTCTTCGACGTCTAGGTACGCACTTGGTTCATCGAGGAGGTATATCTGGGCTTCTTTAGCCAGAGTAACAGCGATTGCCAGTTTCTGTAATTCTCCCCCACTCAGTCCGGATACTTCCCTGTCCCTCAGCCTATATAACCCGAACGGCCTGACTATTTCCTCGAATATCCAACTATCAGGCGTGAGGGCAGAGGGGTTTGCACTGATGAGATTCTCACCCACTGTCGGCTTCTCGAAGCTTTCTGGACTAATATACTGAGGCTTATAGCTGAACTTCACACCTCCTTCTGCATTGCCACTCTGTTCTCCAAGCATCTGGGCAATCCTGCTGACGAAGGTCGTCTTTCCTATTCCATTTGGCCCGAGAATGCCAATTACTTCCCCTCTCTTTATCTCCCCTCCTTTAACTTCCAGCTTGAAGCCTCCAAGATCAACATTGAAGGGATCCCATTTCACATAAACTTCTGTGGTCGCCCCCGAGGGAGAGGGAGCCTCAGAGACGTGGAAACGGATGGGCTCTTTTCTCAGTCTCATATTCTCAGCTGGAAGGTAACCATCGAGAAAGTTGTTTATACCTGTCCTAGCTCCGTAGACTTTGGAAACTATTCCGTAGACTCCAGGCTCTCCGAACATAACGACAAGCGAATCTGAAAGGTAGTCAAGCACTGCTAGGTCGTGCTCGATAACAAAGCCATATGAGTTGTTGGGGAGGAGTTCTCTGAGCATTCTTGCTATCTTCACCCTCTCTCTGACATCAAGGAAGCTGCTGGGCTCATCGAAAATGTAAACATCTGCCTTCTTTGAAAGCACTGCTGCGATCAAGAATTTCTGCAATTCTCCTCCACTGAGCTTGCTGATCTCCCTGTCCAATATGCTCTCCAAACCTAGATCTCGGGAAAGATCCCTCCATAAGCCTCTCTCATCTGCTTTCTCCAGCAATTCCCCTGTTTTACCCTTCAACCTCCTCGGCACAAGCTCTATATATTGTATTTTATGAGCCACCTTCATTCTACCTTCATATAGCTTTGAGAAGTATTGCTGGAGCTCAGTTCCCCTCAGCCTCGCCAATACCTCCTTCTGTGAAGGTTGGGCATCGACATCTCCAAAATTTGGAATCAACTCTCCCGCAAGAATTCTGATGCTCGTCGTTTTTCCAGTTCCGTTTTTGCCCAGAATTCCCATCAACTGCCCCTCTTTGGGAATGGGTAGCCCAAATAGCTTGAAGCCGTTTCTCCCGAACCTGTGAAATGTTTTCTTTTCGAGCTCATCCGGGACGTTTTCTATACTGATTGCGGAGAAAGGACATTTCTTTATACAGATACCACATCCAATGCAGGTGTCTTCGTATATAACTGGCTTTCCTGTTTCATTACTGATCTCAATTGCCTTTACTCCCCTTCTGCCTCTATTCACAGGACAGAATCTCACGCATTCTAAGTTGCATTTGTCCGGTTTACATAGAGAGTAATCTATGACAGCAACCCTCAAGTCAGACACCTCTAAAAGAGCTCAGAGTTTAAGCTTTCCACATATCCGGGAATTTCGGTGCCGTCACCACTCATCATCGCTCCCGTTTCTCACTTCTTCCACAGATCCGTCATTCTCTTTCTCTTCATACTTCTTGCTTCCCTCTCGAGAAAAGAGTAAACAGCTGAATGTGGTTTACCTTCAATAAGCATCCTTATTGCCTCTTCAGCAATCTTCACTTGCTCAAAATCTCCTATTATTCCGATAGCTTTTTCCCCTATTACTATATCAGCACCAGTAGTCTCTTCGATGATCTTCCTGGTTTTTCCCTCCTCTCCTATTATCCTCCCTTTTATCCTTCTCAGATGGTTTTCTCCTTCAACAATAGAGCTGAGGTCAATTATTTCTAAAACCTGATCTTCTTCCAACAGTCTGAATGCCTGTTCAGGAGTGAAACCTAGAGCTATCGCCCTAACAATGTCTCTGGCTCTCAGCAAAGCATCGGAAGAGATATTGCCAGAAGTTGGCTCTATCGTTACACTTCCTGTCTTGCTGTCAACGGTAATGATGGTCCCAGTTGAAACTTCGATTCTCTCTTTTGTATTGCCTCCAGGTCCTATAACAACCCCTATCCTTTCGACTGGAATCAGCTCGAATACTTTCATGGTATTGATCCTTCTGATTTCCTCAGGCATTGCATCAGCTCCTCCAGCAGAGTATCTCCGTGAACTTCTATACCGTAAGTCCTGTTAAAGAACCTATCTATATTCGAGACATCTTTTCTCAGAAACTCTTCGGCATTTGGATGTGAGAGTAAAACCGACTGGGATACGTCAATTATCACTGGACTATCATCGAAAACCATTATGTTGTATTCGCTCAGGTCGGCATGTACAAGTCGAGCACTACAGACCATCTTTCTGATGTTTTCTTGGATCTCTGAATAGATTTCGGCAGGATTTCTGAGAGCGTCGCCTATTTCTTTCAGAAGGGGCGCCCTCACTCCGTTCTTCCCTATAAACTCCATCACTACTATGTTATCCTTTTGAGCTAATGGCTCTGGAACTCTGACACCGGCCGAAAACATCTTCTTCAAGTTGGAATATTCCTTTCTCGCCCAAATTGACATCAGCCTCCTCGTGCCTGTAATCTTCACTCTCTCGAACCTTACGTCACCCTCTATGTATTTATAGATGCCTTTTTTGAACTCTGCTGAGAAGGTCAAGTAAATTTTTATTGCAAGCTCTCTTCCACTATTGTCAACTCCTCGGTAGACTCTGGCTTCCTTTCCTGCGCTAATTACACCGCTTATCTTCCTCAATCCAACCTTTCTCGATAGATCGAAGAGGGAGCGAAGAGTAAAGGTGTCGAAAACTTCTTCGACTGTCTTCAGAATATCGTAGTCCTTTTCTCTCTGTTCTTCCTTTCCAAAAAAGATCTTGTTCAGTTTCTTCTCAAGCTCGTCTTCTCCCAATTACTCATGCACCCTCTAAAAGATCGGGAGGAATTAGGTTCTTGTGTGCGAGCTTTCTTACCTCGCTACTTGAATATTTGTAAACGAGGTCTCCCTTCTTGTCTGCCTGCATTTCCCATGGGGCCACTAGAACCACGTCGCCTTCTCTTATCCACATCCTTCTTCGCAACCTGCCGGGTATCCTAATCATTCTCCTCATCCCATCTGCACATTTGGCAACGAAATGATCTCCCCCAAGTATCTTTTCCACCACACATATGATTGTACCTTCATCGGGGAGCGGCATCTCTCCTTCATGTTCTTCTTCTTTTCTTACCATTAAACCACTCTCTTGACGATTTGCTTGAACTTCAAATGAAATTCAATAGAAAGTATTATCCTAGGCTGTTATAAATATTATAGGGTTTCTGAATTTACTTGAACTAAAATTTCTCTGGTTCTCTGCTCTGGGCACTCTGATACAAACTTCCATGAATAGATGAAAACTGAAGAACTTACAAAACCAGCTCTTTACTCAGAAGAAATTTCCCAGTTTTGTGTTCAACTAATATATATTTCTCTCCTGAAGCTGGCTTACCGAAAACTCCCGAATTATTTACTTCCTCCGTTGAAAAATCTTCAGTTAGAACGATGACTCTGTCGGGCAAGACTGCTTCAACTGTAACTTCCCTAACGCTACCAGTAAATGGTCTGAGCGAGTCTTTTTCAATTTTGCTCAATTTGATTTCCTTCCTCCTTGAAAGGAGCAAAATCTTCGCAATATCGCCACTCTTCTTCAAAACTAAAGCCGGCTCTCCATTCAGTTCGACGAGATCACCGCTCTTTTCCGAAGGAAGCCTCATGGATATCGATAGCCTTGTCCTCTTCTCTCCACCCCTTTCTGAAACAAGCTTGTATGTGAACTTTGCCTCTCCGCCAAGCTTATCCGCTAAAGCAGAAGCAATGATCTTTGCACTGGATTTCTCTCGTATATTTATGTCGAAACCTTCCTTCAGTTCTTCTATACTCACTACTGCTTCTCTCAGTTCATATGGCATCGAAGAAATCGTGTCCATCACTTCTTTGAACGTTTTCCTGTCTACCCTACCATCACTCCTTACCTGGATTTTAGCCTCATAGGAACCTGACCTTTTCGCAAGACAGCTTGGACATAGAGATCTTTCCTCTTCGGTTACTATGGTCACGGGGAAAGAGAACATTCCTTCTTCTCCGATCAGCTGAGCTTTAAATTCTCCTTCATGGCTTGTCACAACAACTTCGAAGCCATATGCCCTGAAGATCTTCTTCAGTTCTCTCTCTGCTTCTTTCATTTCAACTGTCTCCAGCTTCTCAGTAGCGGGAGGTTCCCACCTTCCTTTCAAGAAGATTGCTCCACAAGATTTGCATCTCTTCAATTTGAGCTTTATCGGCTTGATGGGGTTTTTCTTCAGATAGCAGTCGACGCAGATCCCCTCAATGAAAGGTAGCGATGGGGATTTCTCCCTGCCGCATATAGGACACTTCATATTCAGTACCTCCTAGAAGAGTGTGTTAACGAATATAGCATAGGGTATGCCTGATATTCTTGTAACGGCTTCAGGATGAATCATCCCACTCTTCACTCCCAAGTTTACAGATCTCTCTCCGACCAGAGAAATGTAGTCTGCATTGATTAATTCGGTCATAACTGCCTCTTCTTCGACGATCTCCCCACCATAATACTCCTCGCTTATATCCAGGACTCCCTTGCTCTCTGTAAACTTCTTACCTAACAATTCAGCATCACATACCAATACGGTCTTGGAGCTCTCTGTCTTTATTATTTTCAGAGAATAGAGATCCGCCATCAGCGGCTTCCTCTCGGCTAGAAGGGCTTAACTGGTTGCTCTGCTCCACAAGCATCGCACTTCAGGATCCAGGTCTTCCCCCTCTTAATTATTCTCGTATCAGGTCTGCCACAAGTCGGGCAAATGAGGTAATTGGCGACGAATCTCTCCAAGATCTGAGTGAGTGTAGATGAACTTATCTTTGTGTTTATGGTGAGTATCCCGCCGTTTTGGTCGTAATTCCCCGCTGTCGCTAGTTCTCTGAGAATATATCTTTGCAACATCTCGGGTTCTCTGCGCAATCTGTCTGCAACTTCCCTAAAGTTTCTCACAATGGTCTGATTACCAACATAATGTAACTGGAACTTTGGAAGCTC
Organism: Fervidicoccus sp.; assembly: GCA_002899805.1. Taxonomy (GTDB): domain Archaea; phylum Thermoproteota; class Thermoprotei_A; order Sulfolobales; family Fervidicoccaceae; genus ARK-14. The sequence continues at coordinate 4,486 of POCB01000002.1, read as the reverse complement.
AAACCTTTCCCCACTGCTCGCTGGCTTCGGAACCTTCTCATACAATCTTTGAAGCAATCTCTCATAGTCATAGAATAAATTCTCATCTATCTCCAATTTCTCCACCACCTTTTGTGAGGATCAGTTCTCTGGCCTTTTTTCTCAGTGACTCTACTAGATCCTCCACCCCAATATTTTCAGCCGCACTTATAAAATAAACGTCTTTTGGTTCAACAATATTGCTCAGAGCTTGTCTGAGAGAAGCAAGCTCTTCATCGTTCACTAGATCGATCTTGTTTACAGCAATTATGAGTTCGGTAACTTCTTTCCTCAAATCGGAGAGCATCCTAAGTTGCTGATCAAGCCCAACAGTAGCATAAGAGGTCGGATCGAGAAGGAAGAGAAGGATGCCCCTTGCCATTCTAAGCGATGCCATCGCTCTACGTTCAGGTAGGCTCATTTCACTGAGGCTCTTTGGAAGGATTCCTGGGGTATCAAGTACAGCGATATCGAGGAGCGATTCTGCCGTTAATCTTCCTGGAATAGCTCTTTTCGTTGTGAAAGGATAGTCAGCTATCTCGGTCTTGGCATTCGAAATCTTTGAAGCTAAAGTGCTCTTGCCGGAATTCGGAGGTCCTGCTATTATTATTGAAATTTTTTCTGTTAGATCGGGAAAGAGCATTGCCTCCTTCTTTATCTCGAGCGCTTCTTCCAGAAGCTTCCTATTCCTCTTCAATATCGAGAGTAGCCTAGAAGACATGCCAAGGGCTTTCTTTCGAAGGTCTCTTCTATCTGAAGAAAGCAACTCTCCTTTCAGAGATATGTAGAGCTGCCTGACTTTGCCTTCAAGTCTTGCTACTCTTTCTAACACTTCTAGCGCTTGCTCACCCAAGACTAGAGAGATATATGCTCTCAGTTCATTTTTTTCCATGATAAGTTTGTACAGCTTGTTGTATGGTTCAAGCTTCTGGAGTACGATATTATATGTTGTGTTCAGAATCTCTAGGGCCTCGCCGATGTTATCCTTCTTCTCGAGAGTCTTGTTCTTTTCTATGAGTTTACCAATCCTCTTATAGATCTTGTTGTAGATTTCCTCATAAGATGATAAGTGGATCCTTCTGAGCTCCACATCGGCAGGTAGAGAGGATGGCTTCCTTTCCTTCTTCACTTCTTTTTCCCTTCCGTTTCACCCTTAACTTCTGTTTTCAGAACCTTCATGCTCTGTTTGTCGATGTAAACTGTAACGCTGGGATGATCCCTATCGAGTTCCCTTGTGTAGTATCTGACTAGAACTTTCTTCCCCTCTCTATCTTCTCCAACGTCGATTTTAGGTTTTCTCTGGGATTCTGTAAACCTTTTAACTTCGGGTAGATTCAAAGTCATACGGATGTAATCTGCATAGAGCTTCAATGCTTTGCTCTGAAGCTTGTAATTGATAATAGCATAAGCTATAGTGAACACCGACATGATTGCCATGGCATAAGCCATGTATAGCATAACTGTGTATCCGTCCAATTTATCATACCTCTCTATATTTTTCTACTGAGCAAGATCTCACGAAATGAGAGCTTTGCATCCTGCAGAGCTTTTAATCTCAGCTCGGGGGTCTATAATCATATCCCATAGTTTCGATTACTCACTCAGCTTATTATTTTTTCATGTTGTTTGGTTCTTTTACGGATTCGCTTTTTTATTGTTTTGTTTTTCATTTTCTTATGACTGAAGGTCTTGGAGTTAGAGATACGAGATGAAAATATGAAGAACCCGTATCCTCTATGGTCCCTTAGAACGATCATTCACCTTTCAGGATAGAAATATATTTTGTATTCAAGCTAATCTCATTCAGAGTCTGTAGAAATGCCTATATAAGTTTCGACTGCAATCTGGCTGGAAAGGCTTCCAGATTGAAGTAACTGAACTCCATTCTGAAAGTTTCAGAGATTATTATTGAACGTTCAACTAAAAATATTTAATTTCTCTACATACACCTTGGTGACAAAACCATCTGAGGCTAAAGCCCTTATCCTGTTTTTTCGGAAGATTTTGAGCAAAAGGTCAAAACCTTGAAGTATGAGGAGACCTTTGATATGATTTCGAGTTCCGTGATTACGGAGTGCCTTAACTGTGGGAAAACTTTCGAAGGAATTGTATTGAGTTGTGAAGGATGCAATGGAATTCCAATCCTGAGACTGAAGGACATGAAGTGGAAGGTGAGGCAGGGAATCCCAAACATCTGGAGATACCAATCGATGCTTCCCAAATTTGATAGAATCGTTTCCCTCGGAGAAGGGCTAACGCCAATAAGGCGTTTAGGAAATATTGGCATAAAGTTGGAATCGAGGAATCCGAGTGGGAGTTACGCAGATAGAGCTTCTGCTCTAATAGCAAGCTATTTTCTATCTGCGAAACCCAGCAGTGTAGTTAAAATAAACTACTCGAGGGATTTTGCTCATTCCCTCGCAAGCTATCTGGTGGGGATCGCAGGGATCGAAGTTTACCTGGAAGATCTGAACAATGTTGATGCCGATGAAGTCCTTTACTTAACTGAGATGGGAGCTAATATCAAGTTCGGCAAAGGAGATAGTTCATTAAGCTACATGAACCCTCTAACAATAGAAGGTTTGAAAACGATAGCTTTCGAATTAGTGGAGAGGGGGTTCACGAATGGAAGAATATATGTACCAGCAGAGACAGGACTTCTCGCCCTTTCGCTTTGGAAGGGGATAGAAGACTTGAATGAGGTGGGAGTTAGTACAGAGTTGGAAGTTGTTGCTGTTTATCTTGAAGGGACAAATCCACCAGATATTTTGAGAAGTGTTAAACAGATCAGAAGCATTGCAGTTGGAAGGGAGAAGGCTCTTAGCGAGCTAATAGAGCTCGCAAAAAGAGGTACTAAGACCAAACTGATATCAGCATCGCCGCTAGCTGCTGCTAAAGAAATGGGAAGTAAGAACTCTATTGTAATTCTCACAGCTACAAGCGCGAAGACTAGCCCGTTGATAGGCTTCAAGAAATCGAAGCTAGCGAAGGAGATCCTTTTGGTTTTGAGAGAAATGGGAGGGGGGACAGCATATGAAGTTTGGGAGAGGTTGGGAAAATATACGTTGAGAGGAGTGTATAAATCTCTCGTTTCGCTTGAAAGGGCTGGTCTTGTAAGATCTGAATATAGCGTTGAAGGAAAGAGAAGGAAAAGAAAAGTTTATCTCTCAATTAATGAAGAGAAAAGTTCTGAACCTTAAGATTATCAAGGTACTCTCCAAGCTATGTAAACAAATCACCTAGCTATTCTCTTGGAAATTCTCACAGTAGAGCAAGACGCCAGAAGACCACTCATCTTTGAGTACATCACAAATATGGTACTTGACGTTTATCGTTTTCTGTTCAATGGGAAGTGGCAAGCTACTAAGTGACCCCTCTCTATTTCTATTAATGATGGTTCTTCCTCGGAACATATGTTTGAGGCAAACGGGCATCTATTCCTGAACCTGCAACCGCTTGGTGGGTTCCTCGGATCTGGCATTTCTCCCTTGAGCTCTATGGTCTTCTCTTTCTTCCGCCTGCTTATGCTTGGAACTGCCTCGAGAAGGGCCTTTGTGTATGGATGAGCGGGGTTTTCTATTATTTGCCTCATACCTCCTATCTCCACAATCTTCCCAAGATACATTATTGCAACTCTATCGGAAATGAGCTTAGCTATAGAGAGGTCGTGGGTTATGAAGAGCATCGAGAGACCGCTTTCCCTCCTGAAGCTTTCCAAGAGGGAAACGATCGATGCTTTGATCGACATATCGAGCATGGATACAGCTTCATCGGCCACTATGAACTTTGGCCTCGTTATCATAGCTCTCGCTATGACTACTCTTTGCCTCTGTCCGCCTGAAAGGTTATGGGGGAGCCTCTGGGCTATCTCTTTCCCAGGTATAAGACCAACCCTCTCGAGCATCTCGATCGCTTTCTCTCTAGCATCATCATGGTCCGCCATTCCTGAGACAATAAGAGGTTCAGCGACAGCATCACCTATCTTCATTCTAGGATTGAGACTCGCATATGGATCCTGGAAGACTATTTGCATGTCTTTCCTCAGCTTCCTCATCTCCTCCTCATCAAGAGAGAAAATCTCTCTTCCCATGAACTTCACGCTTCCAGAGGTAGGTTCAATGAGACGGAGAACGAGCCTTCCTGTTGTGGTCTTTCCAGAGCCACTTTCGCCAATTAGCGAAAGCACTTCGTTTTTCCCTATATCAAAGCTGACTCCATCAACGGCTTTTATTATGGACTTTCCTCCACCTAAGATGGCGGTAGAAGCGAAGTACTTCTTCAGGTCTCTAACTTCTATGAGCGGAGCTTCCGTCATGCGGATCCCTCCTTCTCCGCATAGAGCCAACAGGACACCTTTCTCCCGTTCAGTTCAAATATAGGCGGTTCATCCTTTGAACATATTTCCAGCTTTCTCTCACATCTGGGGTGGAACCTGCAACCTCTAGGGGGGGACCTCATGTCAGGGGGG
>POCB01000174.1 GCA_002899805.1 Fervidicoccus sp. | reverse complement strand
TCCCCAACCTCTTTGATGGAGGTGGGACGGAGGGTGGTGGAATGGCTGACATGATATACTGTGAGAACACCAAGACACTATACATTGTTCACTCAATACATTCACAACATATCGTTGAAAAGATGGTGGAGAAGCTCAGGAGGAACCTAGAGGTACTAAAGATGGCAGTAAATAAGGAAGTGAAGAATGTATTCGCACTAAATGAAAAAGATGACCTGGACTACTCAATGCTTAAGATACTAGAGAGGAATGAGGATTGTTCAAAGATAATGGTGCCAGAGGTGATTATATGCCTGAGGGAGGAAGGCTTGTGTTTCTAAACGCACTCCCCCTAAACGCCATACCCTTAAAATCATTCTGCGTAACAGTAAGGAGGATAGACTTGAGCAACCCCACCGAGGTAAGCATATTCCTGGAACAGTCAAGTAATGTGGTGAGCTTCATAAGGCATGAGGCAACTGTAGAGGTGCTGAACAGACTGCTTGGTCTAGCTCTGAAGCCGTCCAGCGAACTCTATCAATGGAAGGAAGGTGATGAGCTGGTGATTGTTACGCTTAGAAAACCAATAAGAGGTCAAGAAATTCAAGATGTGAAACTTGAGGACCTAGAGGTGTTCTACGCATATGTGTCTAGGGGGTGTGTGTAGAGATGTTTAGGAGGTACTTTGGTGAGGTGGCAATATTCCTGATAAGGAAGGATTGTGAGGCACTTAAGATGCTGGTTAGGAGCATTGGGGCTCCTGCGAATAGGCTTAGTGAGGCTGGAATAATGGTGGTTTACAGCATAATTGAGGAGGACTGCCCAGAGGACCTTAGAAACCTCATACCAAGCTTCAATGAATTTGTAGAACTAGTAGATAAGTGCCTAGGTATTGAGAGAAGGTATCCAGAGCTTGAGCTCAATGAGGAGCTTTATAGGGAGGTAAGCGAGAAGGTTAGGAGGATAATTGGGAGGATGCTCATGAAGATAGCTGGGTACTAGGGGGATGATGGAGTATGGCAGGAGATGATGAGGTATTGGTTTGGCAGAAGGATACCTGGGGTAGCTATGGTCAGCATC
>POCB01000073.1 GCA_002899805.1 Fervidicoccus sp. | reverse complement strand
ACGGAGAATACGAACTTCTTCTTCCCAGCAACAACGATCTCTGCTTTATCTCCTATTCCAAGCTCCTTAGCGAGCGAAGGGTTTATGAGAATCTGTCCGGGTTTAGCCGAGCTATACCTGATCCTTATCCTCTTCTCTTTCAGTACCTTCTGCTTAATGCCAGAGCCTGCCGGCGGAATGACGGCGAGGAGGGACTTTATGTCCTTCTTCTCTGGCAGTTTCTCTTCATTGTTATCCGACATAAGATTTTACCTCCAGTGAAGCTCTCTCTATATATCATGAGGAGAGGCATGAAGCAGCTTTTACAGCCGAGGTCTGGGATGTTTTTCGCCTTATGGAATAAAAAATCTTTCTATAGGGGCTATTCGTCTTCTCTTTAACACCAATAGGTTAAAAGTTTCCCTAATATCGGAAAAGATCTCTCATCTCATAAACCTCTGTGCTATCGAATCGGTCAAACCGGAAGATGGAACCCTCTCTTGCTTCCATGTATCTCTATCTCTGACAGTGACAGTCCCGTCTTCGATGCTTTGGAAGTCAACTGTTATGGCAAAAGGAACTCCTATCTCGTCTGCCCTCGCATACCTCCTCCCTATGCTTCCATCTTCATCGTAAACTGCCGGGATACCTCTCTGTTTAAAATCCTCGTAAATCTTCCTCGCTAAGGACTTCAGTTTGTCATCTTCGACCAAGGGAAAAACTGCGACTTTTATGGGTGAAAGCCTAGGAGATATCGAAAGTATGAGTCTATCTTCTTTTTCTTTGAGCCCATATTCCATGACAACATAGAGCAACCTTTCCACTCCGAAGGATGGCTCAACTACATGGGGGATGATCCTCTTACCGGATTCCTTCTCTTCTACCTCCTCTATTGATATCGCCTCCGGTGGGATCTTCTCCCCACCAATTTCCAAAGCCAGACCTTCCTTCAGGATGGCCTCGACCTTCTCAGGATCCATTGAATATATAGTCCTTTCCAGATCAGTGGCTCTCTCTCTGAAAAGCTTCCCCAGAACAGCTCTGTTGACCTTTACTTTCTTCCTTCTCTTCACAATAGCTGTTTCGAATTGTCTGAATACGGCGAGGTCTTGTTTGCTGTAGAGAGCATGCCTGGATAGGTCGTAGTCTCCTCTATAAGCATGTCCCGAGACCTCTACCCATCCCCACCTCTCAGTCTTAACAAGCTGGTCGAAAGTCTGTCTCGAGTAATGAGCTCTCTCTTCCGGAAGCTTCTCCTCGAAATACATGTTCTCTTCAGGTACTCCCAGCGATTTCAGAAATTCCTGGGAAATCACCATCCAATAACCAAGCCAAGGCGTCTTTATGATTCCCCCCTCTATAGCTTCGGACAGCGTCAAGGTTCTTGGCTCCTTTCTCCCAGCTATTCTGTCATCAGAACTCAATATCCTGAGAACTCTGTTTTTCACCCTCTCCACGTATTCCTCATGCCCTGGCTTTTCGGGATCGAAGAAGAACTCGAACTCCATTATTGTGAACTCTCTGAGTCTGAGCATCCCCTGTCTAGGTGAAATTTCATTTCTTCCGACCCTACCAACTTGTGCGATGCCGAGCGGGAGCTTTTCCCTCATAACTCCATAAACCCTTTTGAAGTTCAGGAACATCCCTTGGGCTAGCTCCGGTCTTAAATAGCCGTTGCTCCCCTCATATGGTCCAATTTGAGTTTTGAATAGTAGATTGAATGCCTTGACTTCTCCGAGCTCCCCACCGCAAACAGGGCACCTGACATTCTTCTTCCTTATAATCTCTGTGAGCTCCTCATTGGACTTCCCTTCGACTTTGATTCCAGTAGCTTCCTCTATCAGCTGATCTGCTCTGAACTTCCTCCCACACCTCTGACAAGTAACGATTGGATCAGTGAAGCTTTCCAAATGTCCCGATGCAGCATAAACGACCTCGGGACCTATGATAGGAGTCTCTATCTCCGCCATGATCTCCTGATGCTTCCTGATGAAGTGGTGCTTCCATTCGTTTATTATATTTTCTTTGAGCATCATTCCGTATGGTCCGAGGTCGTACATTCCGCTCAGACCGCCGTATATCTCGTAAGATTGCCAAAAGAATCCTCGCCTTTTTCCAACCTCAAACACTTTGTCCGCTGCGCTTGAAAGAGACATATTGTATTCCCCAGCTAGGTTGTCTCTTTTGACGTTATTTTGCTTTTTCGATTTTAACTTTTGGGAGCAATGGGGCGAAATCCCTTTCCGTGAGTGAGGCAATGGAGAGTATATGGTGAGTTTCCTGGAAGAAGCAAGGAATCCTTATGCGAAGTGAGGATGCCCCCTCCACAAGGAGAGGACAGTTCACAGGGTCCCACGCAGCTTTCAATTATCGAATGGCTAGTGGAGGGATATAATAAAGATTAGGCAATAATAAGTTGTGAGCAAAGAATACGAGAGGTGCTCAAAAGTGAGCTACAGACAACTTTTTACAATAGCGGAATCGGCCTTCAGAGCTAAAGGCTGTTCGACTGCCATGAGAAGGGAGGTTCTACTGGCTAAATGCACTATGGAAGGAGAAGAGCTCTCATTCGTACTGGAGAGGGATCTAGAAGGGAATGTAAGACTCTCTCTGCTAACTGATGAGCCCGCTGAAGGGAAAGAGGAGTTGGTGGTCAAATATAATTTCTTCCTATTTGGTGTGAAGGTTATGGAGGACTCGGAAGGATACATAGCGCTAGCCACTGAGCTACCTGAGAGTTGCCTTCTCAACCTGGGGGCGAGTCAGATCTTCAAAGAAGCCGAAAAGCTGGCTGCTATATATAGAAATATCAAGAAATCGATTCACAGAGAAAAACATAGCTGAGTACTATTTTTTTGATTTATTGAAAAAAAGATAATATAATAAACATATGCAGGTAACATTTAGATATTTATATTAATATTTACGAAAAAAATAGTTATTTTTCTTTAATAATAATATAATATATCAATATAATGCGAAAATCTTTATATATTATAGATATTAAATAATACAAAAACAATAAGTCTTGTAGAGTGGTAGGAATGTATGGGAACTGGGGAAAGTTTCTCAGAGTGAATCTTACAACGAAGGAGATAAAGGTCGAGACCTGGGACGAAGAACTGGCGAAGAAGTGGCTGGGGAGCAGGGGGCTTGGAATATATCTGCTTCTCAAGGAAATGGATCCCAAGGTAGATCCTCTCTCTCCAGAAAACAAGTTGATTATAGCACCAGGTCCTCTCTCTGGAACAAGTGCCCCCACTGGTGGAAGATACAACGTTATAACCAAGAGCCCTCTCACAGGCTACATAACATTCGCAAACTCAGGAGGATTCTTTGGTGCTGAGCTGAAGAGGGCTGGCTACGACGCCTTAGTCATAGAAGGGGCCTCTGAAAAGCCCGTTTATATTTACATAAAAGACGAAACTGTCGAGATCAGGGATGCCTCGCATCTATGGGGCAAGATAATGAGCGAAACACAGGAAACTCTGAAGAAGGAGTTGAAGGATGAAAACATCAAAGTCGCATGGATAGGACCTGCGGGAGAGAAGCTCGTAAAGATAGCAGCGATTATGAACGATATCCACAGGGCGGCTGGAAGAGGCGGTCCAGGAGCTGTAATGGGGAGCAAGAAGCTCAAGGCTATTGCAGTGAGAGGAACGAAGGATGTGCCGATAGCAAACAAGGAGAAGTTCATGCTTACTATCAGGGAGAAGATAAACAAGTTGAGAGCAGATCCCGTAGCAGGAGGAGGGCTTCCTAAATATGGGACCGCGGTGCTAGTGAACATAATAAACGAGAATGGGCTCTATCCAGCCAGAAACTTCCAAACAGGAGTATTCCAATATGCTTATGAACAGAGCGGCGAGGCCATGGCGGATAAGTACCTCATAAGAAACCATCCATGCTTCGCATGTCCGATAGGTTGCGCTAGGATGAACAAGCTTCCAACGATAGGCGTTACAGAGGGACCCGAATACGAGAGCATATTCGCCCTGGGCTCTAACCTTGGGATAAGCGATCTAGCCTCAATCATAGAGGCAAACCACATGTGCGATGAATATGGTCTGGACACGATCTCAACTGGAGGTACCCTCGCTACTGCTATGGAGCTGTATGAGAAGGGTTTACTCAAGGATTCCGAATTAGGAAAATCCGCTCCTCCCTTGAGATGGGGGAACACCGAGGTTCTGCATTACTACATCGAGAAGCTCGCAAAGAGGGAAGGTTTTGGTGATAAACTGGCTGAGGGAGGCTATAGGCTCGCTAAGATGTACAATGGAGAGCAGTACTTCATGGGAGTGAAGAAGCTAGAACTTCCAGCATATGACCCGAGAGGTGCCGAGGGTCATGGGCTTGGATATGCAACGAACAACAGAGGAGGATGCCACATAAAGAACTACATGATAAGCCCTGAGATTCTCGGCTATCCGAAGAAGATGGATCCCCATGATATAAGCGATGATAAAGTGAAGATGCTCATTCTCTTCCAGGATCTGACGGCGATAATAGACTCGGCGGGACTCTGCCTCTTCACTATATTCGGGCTGGGTCCCGACGACTATAGAGATATGCTCAATGCTGCGCTCGGTTGGAACCTGACCACAGAGGAGTACCTCAAAATAGGAGAGAGGATTTGGAATGCGGAGAGGCTGTTCAACTTGAAGGCCGGCCTGGATCCCAAGAGTGAGGACACATTACCCAAGAGGTTCCTCGAGGAGCCCATGCCAGAAGGTCCCAATAAGGGTAGAACTGTGAGATTGAAGGAGATGCTCCCGAGGTACTATGCCCTCAGAGGATGGAGTGAGGACGGGAGGATCCCCGAGGAAAAGCTCAAGAACTAGACCTTATCTCCTTCGTGAAGTGATTTTTTTTAAGCTTTTTTAAAAATGCCTGAGTTGTTGTGCGATGATACATGTGAGGGTATATGCCATGCTAATAGACCTAGTCGGCTCCAGAACCCTCGAAGTAGAGGGGGCTAGGACAGTCAAGGAACTCTTGGACATTCTGGATTCACGCTATCACGGGTTCAAGAAAGAGCTGGAAAAGGGCTTTCTTATCCTAGTAAACGGAGTGAACGTTCTCCACTTGAATGGTCTCGATACTGAGATAAAGGATGGAGATACCGTAGTGATCTTTCCTCCGGTTGGAGGTGGCTGATTTTGAAGGAAATTGAGCACCGGTTTTCCCTCTGGGATGCCGAAGTAGTCGTTAGACCAAAGCTAGACATGCACTACCTCTACCTGGAGATAACGAGCAGATGCAACCTCAACTGCAAGATGTGCTTCAAGCAATATTGGGAGGACAAGGATGGAGATATGAGCTCAGAACTTTTTATGAAGATATTGGAGGATGCCGAGGAGTTTCCCGAGCTCAGGATGATAATATTTGGGGGTATAGGAGAGCCTCTCGTTCACCCGAAGTTCTTGGAGATGATGAGAGAAGTGAAGAGGCGCGGACATGCACTCGGGATAACAACCAATGGCACTCTGATGAGCGAGAAGATAGCGGAGGAGATAGTCAAGAATGATGTAGACCTCGTTTATTTCTCCATGGACTCTCTCCCGTCTCGTCCTGAACTCCCTTCTTTAGGGCATCTCTCCTCGATTATAGTTGACTCGAGGATAAGAAAGCTCATTCAGTTGAGGAAGAGCAACCCTTCTGGAAAGCCAACAGTATCCGTCACGGTCGTGGTGACGAAGGAAAACTACAGACAGCTCCCTCAGATGGTGAGGTATCTAAGAGATATTGAAGTAGATTCGGTCCTCATAACCAACCTGCTCCCGATGACTGAAGAACAAACCAAGCAAATAGTCTATGATGGAAGCGTGGACATGGATGAAATAGTTGATGAGATAGAAAAGATAGCCTCCTCTGGAATATATGTCAAGCTACCGAACTTCAAGCTCATGACGGAAAGGAGATGCGAGTTCGATGAGAACAATGCCGCTGTAGTGAGGTGGGACGGGGAGGTCTCCCCCTGTTATAGGTTCCTCCATACTTACTACGAGTACATATTCGGGAGGAAGAAAAAGGTGAATGCCTACTCCTTTGGGAATTTGAGGGAAAAGAGCCTAACTGAGATATGGACTAGCAGGGAGTACTCGAGATTCAGATTCATCATGAAGAACTACATGTATCCCTCTTGCACTGATTGCCCGCTGAGAGATGCGTGCGACTTCGTGAAGACAACCGATGTCGACTGCTGGGGAAACACACCCAGCTGCGCTGATTGCTTATGGGCCAGGAGGATCGTCATGTGCCCAGTGCCCACATATATATACGGAAAATTCCTTTAGCTGAGAAATCATAAGTTAAGTTATGAGTTGACGGGATCTTCAGAAAAACGAGGATGAATTCCTTGGAAAGCTGTAAACTGAAAGATAGGTTCAATAGATGTGTGGACAGCTACAGGCTAGTTGTGACCATGAGGTGCAACTACTCCTGCATATTCTGCCACAGAGAGGGGATAATAGCGCATGAGAGGAGCGAGCTGATGGATCCCTCGGACTATGGCTTCCTATCCCAAGTTTCGGTAAAGCTTGGCGTGAAGGACTACAAGATAACCGGAGGAGAACCCCTCATTCGCGACGACATAGGAGACATAGTGAGGGAGATCAATAGAGCGGGAGGAAGAGTCACGATGACCTCCAATGGCTCTCTGTTGAGCATGAGAGCGAAGGCTCTTGCCGAAGGGGGTCTCGATAGGATAAACGTGAGCCTGCACTCATTGAAGAAGGACACCTACGCCTACATCACCGGGGGATCTAGGAGCCTAGATAAGGTGCTCGAGGGGATAAGGCTTGCCAAGGACTACGGCATAGATGTCAAGCTGGACTTCGTCCTGATGAGAACCAACTTCCCGGAACTGGAAGACATAATCGACTTTGCTTCGAAAATAGGAGCCGACTTGAACATCATAGAGCTGATTCCCCTCGGAATGCCCAGAGAAGTCTACTCGAAAGAGCACTATGATTCTCGGAACCTAGATGGTATCCTGAGCAGAATGGGGGGAGAAATGAAAGTCAAGCCTTTTCAGAATCGTCCGAGCTTCATGCTACCATCCGGGATAGAGGTGACGATCGTCAAGGGCTATGGCAACCCTTCGCTCTGCGAGGGATGCACTAGGCTCAGGATAACCCCCGATGCTAAGTTCAAGACGTGCCTGTTCGTTGAAGATCCATACGTCGATTTTTTAGATCCTCTGAAGAGAAGAGATGAAGAGGGGTTGGTTCGATCCCTCAAGAAGGCAGTAGAGCTGAGGAAGCCCTATTTCACCAGGGGTTGAGAGCATGGGGATAAAGATGGTCGATGTTGGGGGAAAGAGCGATATATACAGGGAGGCAACAGCCTACGGCAGGATAAGGCTTAAGAGAGAGACCATTGCCTTGATAAGGGAAGGAAAAGTAGAGAAGGGAGACGTCATTTCCGCCTCCACCATAGCCGCGATCCTCGCTGTGAAGAAGACACCGGAAGTTCTTCCCTTAACTCACAACATCCCTATAACGAGCGTCGATGTGAAATTTGAGATCGGGGATGAACATATTGAAGTTTATGTAACGGTCAGAGCTCATGCGAGGACTGGAGTGGAGATGGAGGCTTTGATTGGGACGAGCGTTGCGCTTTTGAACGTTTGGGATATGGTGAAGAAGTACGAGAAGGACGAGCGGGGGCAATACCCTCATACAGCTATTGAGGAGATAAAGGTCCTGAAGAAGGTGAAGGAAGGAACATGAAGATAAAAGTGAAGGGATTCTCAATCTATTCCGACATACTGGGCGAATTGAGAGAGCTCGATCTCGAAGGAGACATCACCATTGGCGATCTCCTATCTAAGATTCTCCCGGAGGGGGTCGAATCTGAATACGGGCTCGTCGTCTTCGTCAACGGGAAGCCTTCGAGGCTTGACTATAAAATCAAGGAAGGGGATCTACTGGAAATAGCTCCGAGCTTTTCGGGGGGATGAAGTTGATAATAGCGAAGATCGCGGAGAGTGATGAAGAGCTAGACCTGAACAGCCTCATTGAAAAGTTGAAGGGATCAGATGATAGATACGAGATCGGGGGGATAGCTGTATTCTTGGGCACAGTCAAGGGGTTAGTTGAGGATGGCGGAAAGGTTTTGGAGCTCGATTATGAGAGCGTAAAGGAAGCAGCGGAGGAGTCCTTAAACAAGATAGCGGAGGAGGAGAAAGAGAAGTGGGGGCTGAGAGCAGTCGCTATCCTGCACAGAGTTGGGAAGCTGAAGCCGGGGCAACCAACTTTTCTGGTTGTAGTAGCCGGTAGAGGGAGGAAGGAAGTCTTTCCCGCTCTCGAGGAAATCGTGGAGAGGGTTAAGAAGGAAGTCCCCATATTCAAGCTGGAGAAGAGGGAGGATGGTGATTATTGGATCGTGGGAGAGAGGAGGAGGGTGAAGAGGGAGAAGAAATGATAGAGATAGTCGTCGTCAGCGACAGAGTTGTTTCTGGAGAGGCTAAAGATGAGAGCGGGATAGTAGCTAAGGAGAACCTCGAGAAGTTCGGTTTCAAGGTAGATGCGATGAAATACATAGGCAACAGTTACAGAGATATAGTTAGGGTTATAAGGGAATCTGAGAGCAGGGTCATTTTATTCATAGGGGGAACAGGTCCCAGCCCGAGAGACATAACAGTTGATGTTATTGAGAGCTTGGCCTGGAGGAAGCTTCCGGGGTTTGGAGAGCTCTTCAGAATGAAGTCCTTCGAATCGATTGGCTACAACGCCATCATTTCGAGGAGCGAGCTATTCATCCTTCCAGACGGAAAGGTAACAGTTGTTTTGCCTGGTTCCAAGAACGCTGTGGAGCTCGGGATAAGCATACTGAAGGAATTTCTCAGTCACCTCCTTGAGGAGGTGGAAAGGTTCGAGGGTCCACATAGAAAGTGAAAAGTATCGACACTCGACACGATAGCTAAATCTTTTCGCGACGAGTTTTCACTCAGGATTCGACCTATCGGGGCTCAAGGGGGCTTTCGTCCCCTTCCCCGAGTGATGGGATGGAGTAGTTCACAAGTCCAAAGATCTGCTATCTTGTTGGTATTTCTTTCTCAACAGTAATACTTATATATTTTTAACGTTAAATTGTTATAGGGGATATAATTGGATTCTTCTCAGCTCCTCAGCGCAGCCCTCATATTCATCGTAGCCCTCCTCCCCCTCGAGCTCACGGCAATAAGCAATGCCTACTCCTCCTACTCCGAGAACCCCTACTTCTCCCAGGAGATATATGTAGTTCCTGAGGACGAGAATGGCAGAGTTCTTCGAGGTGCGCATGTATATCTCTACGCTATGCTCGGGGGAAAGTGGGTGCTCTTGGGGGAGAGGAGCACGGGAGCTCTTGGGATAGCCTCATTCAGACCCAGCTTCCCCCTCGACCTCAAAGCAATAGCCGATTTCGATGGAAGAAGGCTGAACGTTTATGGCTCAATTAACCTCATGGCAATAGTCCAGGGAAAAGATTACATTGGGCTCTACACAATTCCTCTGGACCCCACATTCGAGCTCGGTTCCCCCAAAATCATTGAAGTCAAAGCCTATCCAATCTCTTCGGAGAATCTCCTTCAACAATCTCATGGCTATTCCTATGAACGAGTTCTGAACGAGTGGTACCAGTACACCCCAGTCCTGAGGTACTCCACATACCATAACATAAGCGCGGAGTGGGTCTATCCAGTTGGCTCGAAGGTGAGGGTACAGACCCTCTGGGCATACCCTCCAGGCTCATCCGTTTGGAGAGATGGAGGATATGTTGAGATAACGATGGATTGCACCACATCCACGTGGTTGCCAGATACTGGACCCTATATCTGGACTCTCGAGTTCTACTTCAAATACAGGCACTCAATAGAATATGGGTCTCTCAATATAGAGTATTTATATGCAGTCGATACAAGCGATGACCCCAAGAGTGAGCGTATAATAAAGGAGGATTGGCTTGGCACTCCTGTTTCAGGACAGTATTATAGGGATGTATGGCAAGGCGATTCCGAAAAATTCAACGTCACCGGGGGCTAT
>POCB01000281.1 GCA_002899805.1 Fervidicoccus sp. | reverse complement strand
AGAAGGAGGGAGAGGAGGAAGGGTTTCGGAAGTTGGAGCATCTCTGAGCGATCATCACAACCTAATAGTTAGGCTGAGGAGAAATAGGCTCCAGATAGCCAAGACGTTTGAAACCACGACCTATGTCATGCAGGGAGCCATCGTCGTGATAAACGTTTTTGTCGTGAATCTTCTATATGGATTCTCATCTCTACTCAGCTCCATGCAAGCTCAGATCCCGACTAGTATTGTGGGACCTCTATTTGGTTCTCAAATTCCCCTCGAACCTGTTATGTATATGACTGCTATATTCTCAGTAGCAACGGCTGCTCTGAACGCATTCTCTATAGCCAGAGTGACTCCCGGAGTTTCGAGAGCATTTTGGTATTATCTCGGAATACTCATGATGATCAGCGGTGCCGGGATAATATTGGGCAGCATGATGATGAATTATATCCTTGGCTCAACCTTGCATGCACTGAGCAATCTCACTCTCACGTCTTTTTGATTCCACTTAAAACGAAAAGCTTATAGAATAATAGCTTTCCTTTTTAGGATAACAAAAAGAGATTCAAGAAATCCTCAATCTTTCCCTCAACTTAGGCCTCTTTTCTGAAACTTTACTTCGAGCATCTTCTACAATTTCATCTATCTTATCGAGGAAGTCTGGAGGTAGTTTTTTGAATATAGGTTCAGGCTTTCTTATTTTATGCCCATGTTCGATTGCCTCGAATTTGAGATCGCTCAGTTCTCCATTTTTGGGTCCTTCGAGTCCAAGCATCTCATAGATCTTCATTGAAGATGATGGGATTATCGGATGGAGAAGTACAGCAAGAAGCCTCACTAGGTTCGTCTCTATGAAGATGACAGCTGCCGCCTTTTCGCGGTTGCTCTTCAGGAGATCCCAAGGGGCCATCGAATTGAAGAATTGGTTTCCCCACCTAGCAAGCTCCAATATCTGTTCGCTTGCCTGTTTGAGCTTTATCCTCTCATAAGCTTCAACTGCGTTTTTGACCATCTTCATGATTTCATCCTCGGCCTTCATCACTTCCTCACTCTCCTCGAAATATGGGATCTCGCCATTGAAGTTCTTCCAAGTGAAGCTCAAAACTCTATGTATTAAGTTCCCAATATCGTCGTTGAGCTCTGTATTTACTATCCTATAGAATTCCATCCAACTGAAGCTGGTGTCCTTGCTTTCCGGCCTCATTCTTATGAGCGCAAATCTCCAGTAGTCTGCAGGAAGTATCTCTAGAGCTTCATCAGCCCATATCCCTATACCTCTGCTCTTGCTGAACTTTTCCTCTTGGAATAGAAGATACTCGGTTGCGCTGATTCTCCAGGGCAGAGGATAGCTTTCTCCAGAGGCTATCAGCATGGCTGGGAAAATAATAGCATGAAACGGTATATTGTCCTTCCCTATGAAGTAGACTGTTTTAGTTTCTCTATCTTTCCACCACCTTTCGAACTCCTCTCTCTTACCCTCTTTCTCGAAATATTCTTTCACGGCGCTTATGTAACCCAAAAGGGCATCGAACCAAACATATATGGTCTTCCCCTCGGTGTTTGGAAAAGGAGAAGGTATTCCCCACGATATGTCCCTCGTCACGCTCCTCTCTTTAAGCCCCTCTTCCACCCAGTTCAGGCTGTAGTTCCTCACGTTGTCATCGAGTTCTCTGTTATCCCTGAGCCACGATAGAAGCTCGTCCCTCACCATCTGCATTTTGAAGAAGTAGTTTTCAGTCTCTTTGTAAATGGGCTTGCTTCCGCAGAAGACGCAGTGAGGATTAATGAGCTCGGTTGGGTGGAGCAACCTCCCGCAATTATCGCACTGATCTCCCCTCGCCTTTTCATAACCACAGTATGGGCAGGTTCCCTCGATGAATCTATCTGCTAGGAATATCTTGTCAACTGGGCAGTAAGGGAGAACCTCCCTCCTCTTTTCTAGGTAACCCCTTTCATAGAGCTTCATCATGAATTTTTGCACAAAATCTATGTGGGTTGGATTGTGTGTCCTCGTGTAGTTTGTGAACTCAATTCCCCACTCTTTAATGAGTCTGCTAACGTATGAATGCATAGCATCTGTGAGCTCTTTCGGCTCGATTCCTCGCTTTCTAGCCTCAACTTCTATGGGAGAACCATGCTCGTCGCTTCCGCTAACATATATAGCTTCTTCGCCCTTCAATCTGAGGAACCTGTGGTAGACGTCCCCAGAGAGGAGACTGCCTATCATTGTGCCCAAGTGGGGGACGTTGTTCACATATGGCCAAGCGCTGCAAACTATGTACTTCAATCTCGACACCTTGAAAACGGCTTGAAGATAGCTTCATGTTACTGCAATTTATTTAAATTTCGAAGCACATTTAAGCATAAAAATTTTATTGGTTGTGAATATAAACGATATCCTTATATTAAAACGGTATAATTTAATATAACAGGTGTATAAAAATGAGCCAAGTCTTCTCAAGTATGCCTAGAGTGGGAGAAAAGGCACCTAGGTTTGAAGCACAAACTACGTATGGCAAGATAGTATTTCCCGACGATTTCAAAGGAAAGTGGGTGTTGTTCTTCAGCCACCCTGCTGACTTCACTCCAGTATGCACAACTGAGTTCTACGCATTCCAGAAGAGAATGGATCAGTTCCAGGAGCTAGGTGTTCAGCTCATAGGGCTTAGCGTAGACCAGGTCTTCAGCCACATAAAATGGGATGAATGGATAAAGGAGAAGCTGGGCATCGGGATAACCTTCCCAATTATAGCTGACAACACCGGAAAAATCGCTGCTCTCTATGGAATGCTCCACGCACAGGCAGAGGGAACCCAGGCTGTAAGAGCCACATTCATAATAGATCCGAACGGTATTATAAGAGCTATACTGTATTATCCGATGGAACTAGGCAGAAATATTGATGAGATCATCAGGATGATCAAAGCTCTTCAGCTTGCTGATAGAGAGAAGGCTGCGATTCCAGCGAACTGGCCGAACAACGAGATAATGGGCAGTAAGGTCATTGTTCCACCTCCTACCAACAAGAAAGATATCCCGGAGAGACTGAAGAACTACGAGTGCCTCGATTGGTGGCTCTGCTACAAGAGCGTCACTCGCTGATCTTTTTTCCCAAAATTTTCTCTATTTTTTCAATGAGCTCTATTTTTCCCCCTTTCAAGTCTATGAAGTAAAAATCATCTTGTCCTTCCTTGATATAGATCGAAACACCTTCTAGAGGGTTATCAGGAGGTTCCGGCAGCCCGCTCGGTTTAGTCTTTCCTACATAAATCCACTTCAATTTCACCTTCCCCTCTTTCGTTCTGCCCAGATATAGAACCTTCCACCAGTATCTGCCCAGATATACGTACTTTCTTTTTTCCCCTTCAACTTGTCTGGACGAGAAGTGGACTGGCTTAAGATAATATCCTGAGCCCGATATAGATTTATTGTATGATTTAAAATAGCTCTTTATCTTTTCGAGAATTTCTGCCAGAACTTCCTTGGGAATGGGAACTTCAGTCAACTCTTCAGGGGCACCGTCTTCTGTTTATGGGAAAATGAGATTTTAAGCTATCGGGGGTTAAGGGTGCGAAAACCCCTTCCGGAAGGGAGAGGATAGATGGCCCCCTTTAAAAATTTTATTCTATGAGGCGAAAATCATTCCGGACCTCGGCTGTAAGAGCCGGGCCATAACATCGGGACTGGGGAAACTCACGCCTGTGGATAGTAAACTCTCCGTAACCCCTCTTCCGCAGGGGGCATGGCAAAAAAGTTTCTTCCAATGGAACCTCAGCCGCGGGTGAAGGGGGATCGAGGTAGCTCTGAGAAGCAGGAAATTCTCATCGCGAGGTAGGGAATGCTCTCTCCATGAAGGCGGAGCAGTTGGGGGCATTCGTTCAGCAGGATTTTAGTCTCAATGGAGAGAAGGTTAGTTTTATTATCTCAGCTAGAGAAAGCTAGTCAGCTGAGATGTAGAGATATGAGGCTTCCAAGAAGAGCTATTTTCTTCGGAAGATTTCAACCCTTTCATCTTGGGCACCTTCACGTTGCAGAAGAGATCCTCAATGAATATGAAGAACTGGTATTTTTGATCGGTATGAGCAGCGAGAGCCACACAGAGAGAAACCCCTTCACAGCTGGAGAGAGAATTGAAATGATACGTCTTTCTCTTCGAGAGAAGGGAATAGATCTCGGGAGAATTATAACCTCTACATTACCATCAATGGAGATACACCCATCATCAGCTTACCATGCTATCTACAACTGCCCTAAATCCGAAGCAATATATGTTGGGAACCCAATAATGTTCAGGCTTTTTACAGAGCTAGGCTTGAGGGTGATCTCTCCGAAACCATATATGAGAGAGAAGTACAATGGCACTCTGATAAGGGAGATGATGAAGAAAAGAGACAGAAGATGGAAAGAGCTCGTGTCTCCGACGGTTGCTCAGTACATAGAGGAAATAGGAGGGGTTGAGAGGATCATTATGGTATCCAGTCCAAGTGAAGCCCATATCGTTGATAATAATATAGAAGGCATCTGAACTCTCTTTATGATCCTCACCAGATTTTTGCTGATTGTTGAGCAACAAACCTGTTTCCATTTAGGGAACTGAAAGCGTCGTCTTTTAGAGCAAGGATGAAAAACCTGAATATGAGAGTCCCAATTTTTCTTAGAAAGAGAGAATGATGCTGCTCATCGGTTTCTCCGTAGAAATGATGAAGAACTGGCGGAGCCCAAACCTGAGAAAATCCTCATTTCAATGGAGAGATCTTTGAGACCTTGGTTACTTTCATCATCAAATGAAAGGTGCGAGTATCAAGTCTTCTTGTAAGTCTCTAGTATTTCTTCAACAAGGTTGTCCGGTATCCTCATCGGAAGCCTTCCAAGAAGCAACTGCATGAAAATTATTTTCGAAGCTTCTTCGAGTATCTCTATCCTTGCTATTGCCTCCTCAATGCTTTTTCCCATGCTAAAGGCTCCATGATTCTTGACAACTATAACATCGCTCGAATGAACGGCAGAAGAAATCGCTTGGGCCGTTTTTATGCCGGGGGGAGCGAACTCCAAAACGCTGAGCCTCCTCAAATAGAGTACCTCTTCCGGCGTTACATGTGGGGGTTCTTTCAGGAAACCCGCGGTGGCCAGAGCAACAGCGTGGGGTGGATGAGCATGAGCAACAGCAAAGACGTCAGTTCTTTCTCTGTATATCAGAAGGTGGCTAGGTAACTCGCTGGAGGGCTTGAGCTTTCCTGATAAAACGCTTCCATTGAGGTCCACCTCTACTATATCTTCTTCAGTAAGCTCCCATTTGGGGGAACCTGAAGGTGTAATAAACACTCTTCCATCGTCGGTTCTAGCGCTCAGATTCCCTCCGAGCGAAGAAACGAGATCTCTCTCATACAGCCTCTTCATTCCTTGGGCGACTTTCATCTTCAGTTCAAGAGACAAATAATTCACCTCTATGGGGAGAGAATCCTCCAGATTTCCTTTTTAAATTTCTCCATTTCGACCGGGCATCCGATAGCTATCTGTTCGCTCACAGGTTCTACAATGAGTGGGAGAAGGAGATCCCCTCCTTCGATAATCTCGACATCCAACCTAGCATCGCTATTTTTTTCTATATCTACATAATCGAACTCTATTCCAAGCTCTTTTAAATAGCTAATTGCCCTTTCGCAGGGAATACATCCTTCCATTCCATAAACTAAAAGCCTCTTATTTTTCTTTCTTGAAAGCATCTAGCAGTTCCCTTTCCTTCTCTCTTAGCTTGTTTTCGAGCTCTTTGAGGAGTTTCTCAGATCTTTCCTCGATCTTCTTCTTTCCCACCAAATAGGCATCATCTAGTTCCTTGAGCTTTCCTTCGACCCAATCTTTCCTCTTTTCGGTCATAGTTGCTCACTGCCTTCTTTGTTTTTATACTTCTCATGCTTAAAACTGTTTTCCGTCAAATGAGAACCATCACATGAACGGGAATTGAAAAATTCCTTGGAGAGGAGCCCCTCTCTGCAAGTGGCATATTCGATTCCAAGCTTCGCAGCTTCATTGACGACTGGAGCAAGCATTTTTTCCCTAAGCTCTCTTTTCAGATACCTATATCCACCTATTCTTTCTCCTTCTTCGAAGTACAACACCCTCCATCTTTCTTCTAATTCGGGAAATGCCTCTACCATATCTTTGAAATCGAGTGGTTTTGCTTTATACGTCGAGGTGACAACCATTTTGGCTCCAACTTCCGCTGCAACTTCTACCAATTCTCTTAGCTCGCTCTCATCATCGTTCACTCCAGGTATTATGGGATCTATCCTGAAGCCTATTGGAATCCCCAAGGAACTCAGTTTCTTTGCAGTTTCGATTCTTTCAGAGGGGGGAGGAGCTCCAGGCTCTATCTTTCTAGCGATATTCTCGCTCAATGTGGTCACAGTAGGTGTCACAGCAACTTTTCCCCCAGCCATTAGCTCAGCATCTCTCAGCATAATACTTCCCCCTTTCGTCGTTATGAGAACTTTGAATCCGCCTTTAATCAGAAGGTTCAGTGCCCCCTTTGTGAGCTCATGCTCTTTTTCTTCTTCAGGATAAGGGTCACTGCTGGTTCCCAAGTTGACAACTAAGTTTCTATTTATCTTGGGCAGTGCCCTTTCCATGAGCTTGAGGAAATTCATCTTTGGATGGCTACTCTTCTTCCCTATATAGCTCTTTGCATAGCAATATAGACATGCAAATGAGCAACCAGTATAGGGATTGAGGGAGTATTTCTTTGGGCAAGTGCAGAGTTCTCCTTGCCAAGGGTCAAATACGGAGAAAGGGTATATGCTACCTCCTATACAGCTCACCTCAGTAGTACATGCCTTTTTCTCGTCTTTTTGTCGTAGATATAGATCAAATTGCTCTCATCATCGACCCTAATCTCGTACCTATATCCCACGTGAACTTTCTGCCCACTCTTCAGCATAGATCTCGTCTTCCTCCTCGCGTATCTGGGAATCCACATCAATGGAATACACCGATTTTAAGTTATTTATATAGCCATCGCAGCTTAAATCGTTTGATCTGATTTCCTCCCGCTATGGAAGTGAGACTTTTATTTATAAACGGAGCTAATCGATATTTGATAAGGGTGTAGTTTAATGAAGGAAAACTATTGCTTTATTCCTATAGGATATGTGAGGCATGGGATAAGCGATGAAAAGCTGAGAGATACACTAGAAGGTGTGGAAGGATATATTGAAATTCTGCCAGAGTATGCGGAAGGGCTCAGCAACTTAGAGGGATTCTCGCACATCATCGTGATCTCTTATCTTTACAAGGTCACCGAAGAACAGAGGAAGGTCTTGAAAATAAGACACAGAAGACTTGCTAGAATGGGGATAGAAATAGGGGACATACCCGAAATAGGAGTTTTTGCCTCAGACAGTCCACATAGACCGAACCCCATCGCTCTCTCAATAGTAAGGCTGCTATCTGTTGATGGTACAAAGTTGAAGGTCATGGGAATAGATGTCAGCGATGGAACACCGGTCCTCGATATAAAACCCTATGACTACGGAAGACAAATAAAGAATATAAGCGTTCCATGGTGGGCCGAACTCTTAGAGAAGAGACTTAAAGAAAAGTTTGGAGATAGGGCAAAATATGAAGGTATTTCTCCCTGAGTTTTTTCTATGAGATGTTATTGACATTTAGTTCCCTCTCTGTATATTATTCATTATTAATAAATAATATATACAAACACCCAAATAGAAAAAAATCTTTTTATACTATTGTCTACAAATTTCGAAAAAGTTATGACATAAATGTCATTATTATAGGAATTAAATTAAAAAAGAGGAATGTAGCATGAACAAAGAAAACTCAGCCTTCAAGCCCCTGCTCCTCCTCGTCTCTGAAACAGAACCATTTACATGCTTGGATATTGGGCTCGAAGGGGAAGGAGAAACAGCACTAAATTCGATGGCAGAAGTCTTGAAGAGAATAAGAGAAAGAGGGATCGAAATACTCAGTTCAAAGGGAAACTATAGACTAGAGGGAGGGGCTTTTGAAGCAGATTTCCTCGTAGCCGTGAAAGGAGGAGAGAAAGAGGCTTCACAGATCGCAGAGGATCTCAAAACAATTAGAGGCGTCTCTCACTCATCCATCTCAGACAAGTTTGGAAGGATATGCTATTCTAAGAGACTATTTCCAATAGACGTCTTTGGGCTGAGATGGATATTGATGGGTCCTGCAAATTATGAAGCATTACTGCTTGGAATGAAGAAAATCCTCGGCACACAAATTTATCCACTCGCGTTCAGGAAGCTGGGAAACCAAATTGGGAAGAACATCTATGAATACTACATAAAGTCGATGGGGAAAGTAGAAAGCTTCGATTTTGCCATGAGCTTCTTATCGATGATATTTACCATATCTGGCTGGGGGATTGTAGAGCAATGGGGCGTTACACAAAATGGGATTGAGATTGTTTTTAGAGATTACTGGGAAGTGCAACTCTTCCAAGCTAAAATGGTAGAAGATAAACCGAGGCTTCTCATAGGATTGCTTGAGGGCTTCTTCGAAGATCTGCTCAGGAGAGAGGTATCTGCTGATGTACTTTCAGTGGAGAAAGAGGGGAAGTCGATAAAGACTAGAGCTTTCGTTCGATTCACCTGAACTCTCCACGCCTCAAGTGCTATAACCTTTTATATAGAGTTCTTAGCTACGTATTCTTCAACAGACATATTTAGCCTTGGGAATTCCTCAGCTAACCCGCAAAGGAACGAGACCGATGATATTTTCTCAATGAAGCCTGAGAAGGCTGAGGTTGATATTGTCCAAGGCAGACGTATCTTTTTTCAAAAGGCTATATCCGTGAACCCAAAAAAGCATATAAATTCTCATCCCAGTCCTTAAAAAGCGATAATTTCACTTTCAAAAGGGGTCTCTCCTCTTGAAGCCAGTAGTCCTCATATCAGGATTGCTTCCATATGATTCTGGGAAAACCTCACTAGCTCTCTCAATGATGAGAAAGGGAAAGGAAAGCGGAATAAAACTCTCTCCGTTTAAACCAGTTTCAGCCCACAGCATTTTCACGCAGTTGCACTCGTTCGAAGAAAGTGAAAAGAGAGGATATTTGATAGGGAACGATGCTTTGGAATATGAAAAAGAAGCAGGACTCAAAAGAGAGAGAACTTTATTCGCTAATCCAGTGGATCTATTGCTCTCTCCCCTCGATCCTCCCACCAAGACTTCTGAAGAAGCTTTAGGAGATTATATGGAGGGAATGGAGAATCAGCTCTTGATGGCAGCTCTCATGAGGTTTACAAGTTGCGTGAAAGGAGAAACGCACCACTATCTTTTCGAGGAAAATATGAAACGATTTCCAAAAAATTTCAGGAAGAGAATAGAATCATTTGCTGAGAGTGTTAGGGCAGAGAAGATAGAGCTGAGAGACGCGTTGAATTTTCTGGGAAGTAGAAGAGCTGATGAAGAGCTGGACTCCTGCCTTGAAATCGCTATTGAGAATGGAGACGGAGTAATCGCTGAGTCATTCAGCGACTCCCTCTATCCTTATTCGGGAATCATCAGGAAGGTGAGCTCATTGGTGATAGTAGCTCCAGGAAAAGCATATGTTTATCTCAACGCCGAAAACGTCAGAAGAGCAGTTCTCTCTCCTGCCCTTTCAAGCAAAGCTCCCCGTTCAATCTACTTCCTCAGTCATTTGAAGCCAGACTATGAAGAAGAGCTGGAACTTGGAGATCCTCTCAAGGAAAATAGCTTTCCAATTGGGATGATCATTGGAAAAGTTTGACAAGTATAGTAGACATCAGCTGTTGATCTAAAATATATGAGTGATCTTTTTATAAAAGTCGGATTATATTTAATCATAAGGTGGGAAATTTGGTGGAATTAAATAGAGAAGTAGCTTTGAAAATGTACAAAGACATGATTAAGATAAGGTACTTCGAGGACACGATCAGAAGATACTACTATGAGGGGAAGCAACCGATATTCAACATCGCAGCTGGACCAATACCTGGAGAGATGCATCTAGCTGCAGGTCAGGAGCCAGC
>POCB01000100.1 GCA_002899805.1 Fervidicoccus sp. | reverse complement strand
TTTACATTTTTATGACGCACCCTTATGGGGTTAGTGAAATAGCGGATGGAAGCATTGAGGTCGTCGTAGACATCCTCCAGTGTAGCGTTCTTGAATTGAGGAGGGAGAGTATCCCTTTTTTGATTTACCCAAAACCAAAATTCAATGCGTGGCTGCCAAACCACCCCTCCTGGTTCTTCTCCTTTGAAAACCTTCAATATCATCTCCTTGAAAGCCATCTCTTCAACCTCAAATTACTCCCATAAGTATTTTCTTGCTTTTAGGCGGTAGCTCGTCTATGTTTTTTATCTCGTATTGAAGACCTTCCGTATCGGTTATAATTATATGCCCATCCTCCACCTCCTTAACGCTCTCGTGGAGGGAGGGAGTGGAAAACTCTTTTATCCCCCTATCCGTTTCAACCTTCCATTTAGAACCGCCGAATCTTTCCTTTATCCAGAAAATCTTTTTGATTTGGGGGATAAAGAAAACTATGTCCAACTCCTCACGGATATTTCTTTGGGATTCCTTATCCAGCTTATTCAAATCCTCAACCATTCCGATTTGCTTGCCCTGTTCCGTGAGGAAAACGATGTAATTTTCTGGGTTTGTTAGGGGGAAAGCTTGCTTGACCCTGATTGAATAATGCACTTCCTCCCCATACCGCAGTTCAAGCGCACCGCCTTCCCGACGGATGACCCTCACCTTATGCGGCTCCAAAACCCTGATTTGCGATTTCTCTCGCTCAAACGCCGATTGCAACAAGGCGGGACATCTCCCTCTGCAGCTTCACGAGCTGATAGTAGATTCCTTTCTTCTGGAGGAGTTCCTTATGAGTTCCCATCTCCGCTATCCTACCATCTTCAATCACAATCAATCTATGGGCATTGCTCAATGTTGAGAGGCGGTGGGCGATGGCGAATACTGTCCTCCCCTGCATCAAGCGGTCAAGCGCCTCCTGTATCTTCTTCTCCGTCTCGGTATCAACGAGGGAGGTCGCCTCGTCCAGAATGAGAATGCGAGGATTCTTCAAGATAGCCCTCGCTATAGCAATCCTCTGCCTCTCCCCTCCCGATATCATCA
>POCB01000223.1 GCA_002899805.1 Fervidicoccus sp. | reverse complement strand
AAGGAATGCGGTGCTGGCCCCGCTGAGCATGACTCCCTCGGTCGAGATGTTGAAAACACCTACTCTGCCTCCAAGCATGACTCCCATGGAGGCGAGGGAGTAGGGAACCATCAGTACAAGGATGTAGCCAAGCAATCCGGTCAATTCTGCGTAGTTCACTCCGATCACCTCTTCCTAGCTCTCAATGCATCGACCGTCATGACGAAGAGGATCATGAGGGATTCTGTTATGAGGGCTATTTCGTAAGGCGTTCCCATCGTCCTCTGCATTGCATTGGATCCGATCTCTATCACGGAGAAGAAGAAGGATGAGAGCAGGAGGAGGACTGGATTCCCCCTAGCCATCAGGCTCACTATTATGGCGAGGTTGGCGTAGTTGCTCTGCATCCCCTCGACCAGCCTGAAGTACAGTCCGGAGACCTCTAGGCCTCCAGCGAGACCAGCTACTGCTCCTCCCAGAACGAGGGAGAGGGGTGCCAGATAGGATGTCTTTATTCCAAATTTGAAGGATGCTATCGGATTGGCTCCAGTTGCCCTCAGTTCATAGCCGAAAACGCTCTCATATATCGCGAAGAAGCCCAAAGCTGCAAGTGCTATCGTGAAGAGGGAGCCGACGTTTATCTGAGCGCCCAGTATCGGGAGGTGGGCAGAGCTCGAGATGGGAATAGTCATTGGGTGTCCTGCAGTGACGTCCCTCCATGGGCCGAGGGCGACCATGTCAACTATGTAGAATGAAATGAAGTTGAGGAGGATAGTGGATATGATCTCGTTTACGTTGAAGAGGTAGAGCAAAATGGCGCTGGCCCAGAGCGCTCCCATCAGCATCGCTACTATCAAGAGGGCTGGAAGAAGGACGTAACCCGGAAGCCAGGAGAGCGTTATTCCCACCGCTGCAGCCCCAATTGCGCCGAGGAGGAACTGCCCCTCTATTCCCACGTTGTATTTCCTGGTCGCCAGAGGTATTGAGAAGCCCAACCCCATCAGGTATATTGGAGTGAACTTGAATATGGTGAGGGCGAAGTTAGGGAGAGAGGAAAAGCTCGTTATGAGGATGGTCTTGTAT
>POCB01000155.1 GCA_002899805.1 Fervidicoccus sp. | reverse complement strand
GGCGACCCAGGGCCCGAGAAGATAAGGATAGAGAGGGCGGCCTCCGCATATGGTATACCCCTGCATGCTGTGATAGTGAAGATGGGGATGGAGGAGGCGATTCTGACGATGAAGAAGGAGATAAGCGATGCTGTGGAGAAGGCGATCGAGAACGTGAAGGAGCTCGTGAAGAGAGTTCCGGAGGGGCAGAGCGTCATAATTGCGGGCATAGGGAACTCGGTGGGGATATTGTGAGGTGGTAGGCGTGATATTACAGAGCGCATTTCTCCAGCTCTTTGGGAACAATAGCTCGATCCTTTCTCCAGAAGTCCAGGGGATCTTGACCCTGCTTCTCATGGCGATCTCCCTCACCTTCCTCTACTATCTGATGATACAGATGCAGCCAAAGAAGACGCAGGAGAGCTATGAGACGGTTACGGTCTTGAAATGCCTTGGAGGCAGCGGATCAGTAACAGAGAGGCCTTTCCAGAAGGGGGACTTCGTAGGGAAAGTGGTGGGAGAGTGCGCGGAGAAGATCCCCCAGGTAATACACGCGATCTATGAGAGGAAGGCCCAGGATAAAAAGTAGGAATTTTTCACAGGTCTTGCTGATTCTTCCGCATATTGCACAAACTTTTTTAGTATATGTCGCGAACAAATGCTGTTACCATCGGCAAGGGTGGATCTTTTGCTGGAAGATTTTGCGCTCATTGGGAAAATTTACACTCGTTTCTCTCCGCTGAGGGAGGCTGAAGGTATCGTAGTAAGAAATGGAAAAATAGATTTCACTGGAAGCCAGGAGGAAGTGAGGAAGAGGGCGAGAGAGCTGGGAATGGAGATCATTGACCGCAGAGGTTATACTATCATTCCTGGGTTCATAGATTCCCACATGCACTTGAGCAGCCTGGGCTTGAGCTTGATGACCCTGGACCTCAGGGGAACGAAGTCCATAGAAGAGCTCAAGTCCAAGATGAAGGATTTCATCGAAAGAGGTGGAAAGAAAGCTGTATTGGGGAGAGGGTGGGACCAGGAGCTCTTTTCCGAGGGGAGGTGGCCGAGGGCCTCAGATATAGATGAGGTGGCGGGCGATCTGCCC
>POCB01000004.1 GCA_002899805.1 Fervidicoccus sp. | reverse complement strand
GGTAGGTATTTGCTCATATTTCGCCTCGGCAAGTTCCAGATATGCCTTAACGTAACCGATATCAGGGCTGAATTCTCTATCGTAATACCAATTGCTCTGCACAACGCTTTTCGGCATCTTTCGTAAGAAATCCTCTGTGTGCCTCCATAGATGGTCTGACCATATCCAAGCCCTTGCGCCATTTTTCTCAACTTGTTCCACGAGATAGAGCAAATCCTCCCACCACAAATCATATTGCCTAATCACCACATACAACATATCCCTTTGATGCTCGTAGGTTTCCTCGTCCATTCCAAGGTGAAAGAACCTCGGACCATCAAATATCTCAATAACTTCGTTAATCAAATCTTTGCAAACCTTATAATATTCTTTAGTTGAGACACGGCGGGAATAATCTCTTAGCCAGTTATCATGGGTGGTGGAGAAGTTGAGCTTTGGAATAGGTTCTATACCTTTATCACGCATCTTCTTTAATTCCTCTCTTAGTGTCTCAACTTCCCAAGCCCCCTTAACTGCGAGCTCCGGGTGACTTTTGAACCTAATTCCCTCCCCTATATCGATCACCACCATATTAATACCGTATTTCGGCATTTCCTCCACGAGCTCATTCCAAACCTCCTTTTGACAGCGAAGGTAATCAGTGGAAATGGAATCGCTTCCTTGGTAGTTGGGATGTGGCCAGTCTAGCCACATATTAAAACCAAGATGCAGAAGATAAGCCCATATCTTTTCCATATTGGCATCATCTCCTTTTTGAACAATAATGATTCTTTTTCGTCTACTATTGATGAGATATCATTATACAGTTTCAATTTGCCGATGTGAAATGTTGACGATAAAATTTATAAACCAATGGGAAGATTTGAAGAGATGTTAACTGCTTTGGGCGGTAAGGAAAACATAGAGAAAATGGACGCCTGCATCACCCGTCTTCGCTTGGAGGTAAAGGACCCCTCAAGGATAGACGATAAGAAACTAAAACAATTAGGTGCTTTAGGTGTAGTGAAGATGGGCAAAGCGGTGCAGGTTGTTTTCGGCACCACGGCGGAATCCATTGAAGCAGAGTTGAGGAAGCT
>POCB01000163.1 GCA_002899805.1 Fervidicoccus sp. | reverse complement strand
TCCACGAAGCTCGTGAGGGATACTAACTACTGTGATATCTCCCTGAGATTGGACGGCAATTGGGTCGTTTCCATCTCAGCAATTGACAATCTTATGAAGGGAGCAGCTGGGCAGGCGGTTGAGTGTTTCAATATTATGAACGATTATCCTGAGGAAGAGGGGTTAAAATGGGGGTGCAAAATATGAAAAGGTTGCTACTCTACCTTATTTCCTTATCAGTCATTGACTTCATTCCTTTGGGCTGTGGGGAAAGCCACAGGAATGACCTGGGCGATGTTATATCCCGCTATGGACAGCCTGAGGAATCGCAGGTTTATTACTCCCCTCAGGGTGATGTTACTTACCTGGTCGTTTGGTATTGGACGAAGGGAAAGGGTTTTAAATTCAAAGAGGAGACTTATTTATCAATGAGTGGATTAAGCTGCGAATCGGAGAGCTACTGGAGGAAAATCGAGGAATACACTTTCACGCCAGTGCCTTCTAAGGAGGAAAAAGAGCAGATAAAGAGAAAATTCTTAGGCGGTGAGAGAAAATGAAGGGAAAAATCGGAACAGCTGTAATAGGTTGTGGTATTTTCGGCACCGTCCATATGGAGGCTTACAGCTATCATCCCCAAAGCGAGCTTCTCTTGGTTTGCGATATTGATGGGGAAAAGGCGAAAGCGGCGGCGGAGAGATTCTCCTGTAAATGGACGACGAATCCGGAAGATATAGCTAATGACGAGAAAGTGGAAGTGGTAAGCATAGCTACCCCAGATTTCGCCCACTATGAACCCACTATGCTTATGCTCTCGCATAGAAAAAATGTATTGGTGGAAAAGCCTATGGCTACATCATCTAAAGAGGCAGAGGAAATGGCGGAGGAAGCGGAGAGAAGAGGAGTCTATTTGATGGTTGATTTCCATAATCGTTTCAATCCTCCCTTCAACGAGGCAAAGAAGACGATTGAGGAAGGGAAAATAGGAAAACCCCTAATGGCTTATGCTCGCCTTTCCAATTCCTTGTTCGTCCCCTTAAAAATGCTCTCTTGGAGCGGGAAAAGCGGTCCCCATTGGTTCCTTATGCCTCATATAGTTGACCTCCTT
>POCB01000025.1 GCA_002899805.1 Fervidicoccus sp. | reverse complement strand
TAAAAGTATAGCTAAGACCGACATCCTGGCTATGATGAACATCAAGGAAGTGAGGGCCTTTCAGCAGTTGAGCCCGGAGTCCTGCCAGCAAGACAACGCCAATGAAAAACCTCATGCTGGATCTCTATCCAAAGCAATTAGTGACCTTTGGTGTGCAGGCGACTTTGTGGAGTTTGTCCTAGAGAAACCCAACAACGACGTGGCAGTAATGGTACTATTCGTCCCTACACTTTCATTTCAATCATTTCACATTCATTATAAGAAATTTTTATATGCGGATGTAGAGAGTATATATGGGTTTTAGCCATGTGCAGGATGTTCGCCTATGTGGGATCGAGCGTCGACGAACTTTTGACTCTGTTCGATGCACTGAAGAAATCCGCGGAAAATGACACTAGGAAAGGAGGAACCCAGCACGGAGACGGCTGGGGATACGTAATCTACGACGGTGATAATCTAATTCACTACAGGTCTAGGAAAGCCATATTTGAAGATGAGTTTGTACCTCCGAGAAGGTTACATAAATTTCAAGCAATCTTTCATGCTAGACAGGCCAGCAAGAAGGAGACTGTATCCAGCAGGTTCTCCCACCCTTTTCTTGAATCCAACGAGAAAGGACTCCTGTTCCTGGCCCACAACGGTCACGTGAATGAGGATAAGTTGAAGGGGTGGGTATTCGGGAATACCACTACACTCGAGTTGGTGACTACAGATACCGAGTTAGTAGCAAAGGCTCTCGCTAAACACGGGCTTAGTAACGAGACATTGAAAAAGTTGGAGGAATTTACCGAAACCGCACTCAACCTCCTTATTCTGACTATAAACAGAGGCGACGGGGATGCTAGGTTATATTATTATAATTACTTCAAAAAGGATCCAGAGTTTTACACTATGTATGTTTCTACGAAATTGAAAGGAAAGGCTGTTTTCTCTTCGACTCTCTTGGATTACGGCATACATGGAGATCAAGCTAAAAGAGGTCTCATCACACTCTCCTAATCTCCTGGGAGATATCATGACTATAAAGTGAAAGCCTTTTTACAGCAATAAATTTCTCCGTAAAGCTATTTGACTAGACTAGGATGATTAAA
>POCB01000280.1 GCA_002899805.1 Fervidicoccus sp. | reverse complement strand
CACCCATCAGATACTCTATATCCGCCTCCATCTCAAGCCTTACATAAGCTAAATTGTTTTTCTCGTCTATAATCCTGTACTTAGAGTCAACGAAGGTGGTGTGGGGGTCATTGGGAGGAATTATCATCTCGTAGAAAAAACCTTCAGGATGCTGAATTTTTAGAAAGTGGTCAAGGGCGGAGCGGACATCTTCCTCCCACCACTTGTATCCCTTCATCTCATGGATATGGTCTCGGAGCCAAGAAGGATTCATCGCGACCGTTTTGCCATCAATAGTGAAGAGAAACCTGTCCTTTTTAATTGTTTCCCTTAGATTGCTAAATAGCTGGTCCCAAAGACCGCTTTCCGTCTCTATTTGGCTATTCGCATCCACTTCAAATGGCACTTCAATCACCTTCCCTCGTTTATCTTTGATTTTTAATTTATGGGTTCCTAAGGCGCCAAAAGCTCTAATATTTAAATCGTTAATTCCCTTTCTTAGAGTTCCTCGGAGATATTCAAATCCGTTAGCATCGCAAAGGATAAAGTTGAGTGGTTTTTCTCCACGATGCCTTATTTTTATTTTGAACGATTCAAGAGGCTGAACTAAAAGAGGAACTTCTACCCTCAATTTCTCACCATTGAGCTCATATTCTTTCTCCAGGTTGAGTGGTCGGATGGAGAAGGAAGAAAAGGCGCTTTTCCCATCTCCTACCCTTAAACCTACCTTTTTGCCCTCCAATTTTATGTTTCCAAGATAAAGATATCTCTTTCCATTGAGATAAACGAGGATTTCCCTGCGATGATGGATAACCCTCAAATCATACTATTTTAAAGGGAATGTTTGAGATTTCGGGGGAGGAGAATTTCCCATTTCCAATCGCGATTGCCCTAAGTGAGTTGGAGGGTTGGTCTATATAGATTTGGAAGAAACGGGATGCGTCCTTCACAGTTCCTATTAAGATGCAGGCTTCGGCATTTTGCCTTTTTTCTATAATCTTAACCTTGACATCCAAGATGAAGTCTTCCGGAACGGGCTTTCCCCAAAGGATAACGGCGTTGTCAAGGTAGATGTCGTTGTTTATAAAATCGGTTTTCCCGAAGAGGACCTTC
>POCB01000218.1 GCA_002899805.1 Fervidicoccus sp. | reverse complement strand
CGGGTGGCTGGCTGGCGTTAGTGGTGTCATCGTCAATGAATAACGGAGCCTACTTCAGGAAGCTGAGAGAGTATATTATTAAGGTGGCTGACATAGTGTATATGAAGGTTTTGGATGATCCATACGTGTTTGAGGAGGTTAATCACACGTTTCAGCTATTAGTCTTAAGAAAGACTCCTAACTCTGGTAGATACGTGTTCAGAAGAGGCAACATACTTATATTCTCTGAGAAAGCTGAGGAGCTTAGGAGATTATTCAATAACTCAGTAACACTAAGAGAGCTGGGCTACAGAGTTGAGACCGGTAGGGTCGTGTGGAATCAGCATAAGGATAAGCTAACGAACAACCCGAGCGAGGGAGTGCTAATGATATGGTCTCGCAACATAAGAGATGGAAAACTCGTGTTAGGAGGAGATAGACCTCAGTATATCAGGTGGAGCGGAAAAATTGATAGAGGCCCAGCCATAGTCGTAACAAGGATTACGGGGCACCCCAAGAGATTGAAGCTTGAGGCCGCGCTAATACCGCCAGGGACCGTGTTCGTAGCGGAGAACCACGTAAACGTAGTGTATCCGCCACCGAACGCCACGTTAGAAGAGATGGAGGAGATAGTTAGGCAATTAAACGATCCCAGAACGTGGGAATTACTATCACATGTAACTGGTAACACACAGATATCAAAAACAGAGCTCGAAAACCTCGTACCACTAACTATAACTAGAACTAGAGAAACATATCCTCTCCAATTCACCAGCATCAAAGATATTAAGACACGGAGTAGCAATACCCTGGAAAACATTCTTCCAATGAAAAACAACTCTTAACAATGGCTTCCACCTATTATCACCTGGATCCTTATATTCGATGAGACAATTAGTCTCCCCTCTCTCGCAGAGAACCCTAAAATCTAAGGCTACAAGAAGTTTATTAATTAAACTAGTTAGATCCTCTTTACAGACCTTACAATTCCCCTTTCTAACATAGTAGGTTACGTAATTAAACTGACCCTCCTTTAAACTCTTTATAAATGAACCGAACTTATAGAATGATTGTTTAATGGAATTCTTCTTATGAACACCTAAGAGTAGGAGTATAG
>POCB01000098.1 GCA_002899805.1 Fervidicoccus sp. | reverse complement strand
TTCTGAGGATAATAGACCCATCCCATCTATTCGGATTATCATATTTTATTTGGAGAGCTGTGAGCGGTTTGCGATTTCGAGTTCAACGAGAATATCTAATAAAAAAAGCTGAGAAATTTGTATCTATTGGAGTTTTACGGGTCATTGGAGCATCGCTCCAAAACTCAAATGGTTGCTAGCGTGTGGAAACTTCGTTCCGTTAGGCTCGAGTCTTATCCATGATTCAATGGCGATCCTTCTGGGCTTTAGTCGAGAGACGGAACCTTCAGATGCGACCATGAAAAGGTATGAATAATGGGAAATAACTTCTAATGAGAAAAGGAAAGTCGGAGAATTGCCCCCGTTAAAAAATTCTGTTCCTTAATTATTCATTAAAAGTGAAATTTGAAGAGAAGAATCTGATGAAGAAAGATTTATTGAGAAATCATCAGCTTGAGACGTTTTAGTCCTTCTATGAAAGTCATAGGGTCAATAACAATAATCCCCATCTTTTCAGATAGCTTCTTTATTCCTTCATCATTCGTAACAATGGTTCCCTTCAACTCATATGCTAAGACAACTACATCGAAGTCTTCTGGACTGTCGACTATTCCTTTTCTCATTATCTCACGGAATTTCTCCCTAGCTTCATGTATGAGCTGAGTGTAAACTTCGTTCCTCTCTTTTGTTCCCATCTCCCTGATCGATTTTCTTATTATATCTTCGAGCAGGCGCAGACCCCTATAAGACCTCAAGCGAATGCTGGTTATATATTCGCTCATTATTATTGCCGGTATTTTCGTAGAGAGCATGTCAGGCGCCTTCACCATTATCCATGAAAAGAAATCATTGAGTGTCTCTAGTGAGACTCCGTTTGCCAGGAAGTACTTCCTCATCTCTCCAGCCATAGATGGGGTGGTGTAGAACTGGATATCTAACCTGAACCTAAGCTCGGCAATTAGTGCAGAAATAGACTTAAGTGTAGAGTCAAGGCTATCGGTGCCTAACAATGGCCTGAGTCTAGGGTCGGTGAGGGCACTTGTATCTAGGACGTAGACTGATAATGTCCTCTTCGAGCGTTCTTCGCTCTCAACTCCTCCCGTAGCCTACCTACCTCTCTGGTTGTTTGATATGACAGTATTTCTCGTTATTTCATTTGTTAATACGATTCTAATATTTATTAGGAGCTCCTTTATCCATTTCATTATAAATTGAAGTGGTGAGCTCAAACTGAGTAAATATGAGAATTTCAGCGATTTTGACAACCAAATTTCAAAGAAGTGGAGAACACATTGGGAAGAGACGAGAATCTATGAGAGCGAACCTGTGAAAGGAAAAGAGAAGTTCTTCCTCACAGCTGCTTACCCATACACCAATGGGCCTCTGCATCTTGGTCATGCGAGAACATATCTTATCCCTGACATAGTGGCTAGATACAAGAGGATGAGGGGGATCAATGTTCTCTTTCCAATGGGTTTCCACTTTACGGGAACACCCATCCTAACTGCTACTGAGGCGCTACTCACTCGCGATGAAAACCTCCTGAGGGAGTATCGCGAGCTGTATGAAGTCGATGAAGAAGACATTGAACGAATAAAATCACCACTAGACCTAGCAAAGTATTTCAAAAAAAGAGCAGAAAACGATATGAAAAATTACTTGCTTTCGATAGATTGGAGAAGACAATTTACGACTGTGGATGAAGAATACAAGTCTTTCATAAGGTGGCAGTTCCTCAAACTGAAAGAAAGAAACTATATTGTGAGAGGGACTCACCCAGTTGGATGGTGTCCTGTACATCAAATGCCGGTTGGAATGCACGACACCAAAGGAGATGTCGAACCGGAAATACAGGAACTCACGCTTATCTATTTTTTAAGCGATGATGGTCTTATATTTCCCGCAGCGACGCTCAGACCCGAGACTATTTTCGGTGCCGTCAACGTTTGGGTCAATCCAAAGGGGAAATATACAATTGCGAGAATTGAAGGAAAGGTTATGGTTCTTTCTAAGGAGGCCTTTTTCAAAATTACGTTTCAGAAGAAGGACATAGAAATCTTAGTTCAAGAGATAAACGGCAAAGAACTTATAGGAAGAGTTGTTGAAAACCCTGTGACTGGAAAGAAAATACCTGTTCTTCCTGCTACTTTTGTTGATGTGAGTTTTGGTACAGGAATCGTTATGAGTGTCCCAGCGCACGCTCCATATGATTATGTTGCCTTAATTGAGATTATGGAATCGGATGAATCGTTTAGAGGTTTAAAGATCTCTCCCGTCAGAGTGATCTCCCTGAGAGGATATGAAGGTAACCCAGCAGAAATCCAAGTGAAGTTAATGGGAATTAAGAGTACAGCTCAGAAAGAACTTCTTGACAGGGCAACAAAAGAGCTTTACTTAAAAGAGTTCAATGATGGAGTAATGGACAGCTCCATAGTTGAACTTTCTGGAAATGATCTCGTAAGGGAATTCGCTCAGAGCATAGCTGGAAAAACGGTGAAGGAATCCAGAGAATCAGTAATAGATTTTCTGAAAAGAATAGGAAAAGCTGATTCATTCTATGAAATAGCCAACAGACCGGTTTACTGTCGTTGTGGAAATGAAATAGTTGTCAAGATCTTAGAAAATCAATGGTTCATTGACTACGAGAATGAGCAGTGGAAATCTGAAGTTAAGAGGGCTCTGAACAATACAATTGAGATCATACCTTCCGAATACAGAAGCTGGTTCATGAATGTCGTGGATTGGCTTAAGAAGAGAGCATGTGCGAGGACTAGGGGGATGGGGACTCCTCTTCCGTGGGATGAGAGATGGGTAATTGAAAGCTTAAGTGACTCAACAATATATATGGCATTCTACACGGTCATTCATAAGATAAAGGAGCTAAATATTCCAGCTGGGAAACTGGACGAGAGCTTCTGGGATTACGTGTTTCTGGGAAGGGGAGATAGTTCTGAGCTCGCAGGAAAGCTTGGAGTAAGTGCCAAAAAATTGGAGGAGATGAGAGATGAATTTCTTTACTGGTATCCCTTGGACAATAGGCATAGTGCCAAAGATCTGGTCCCCAATCACCTGACCTTTATGGTATTTAACCATGTAGCCATTTTTCCGGAACAGCTATGGCCACGAAGGATAGTTGTCAATGGACATATAATGGTTGAAGGAGAAAAGATGAGCAAGAGTTTAGGAAACTTTATACCTCTCTTCAAGGCAATGAGAGAGGTTGGACCTAACTCTCTCAGGCTTGCTATCGCTTATTCGGCGGAGATAGGAAATGATGCGAACTATAGCAGAGATCTTGTTCCAGTTGTCCATGAAAGACTCAGAAAAATAGCAGAACTTATAGAGCAAATTTCTCAACATGTCGAAAACGATGGAAGCGAAGGTATAGAAGAAAAGTGGATAAAGAGTACTTTCAGGAGGAGAGTTGCTTCCATAACTGAAAATATGGAAAAATATCAGTTCAGGAATGCAGCTATTGGAATATATTTTCTAATGGAACAGGACCTCCGCCGCTATATCTCTATGAAGAGTGAGCCCAATTGGAAATTGCTGAGAAATATCTCTGAAGAATGGATAAAAATGATGGCACCAATAACGCCTGCTTTCGCGGAAGAACTATGGCATGAGATGGGGATGAAAGGGTCTGTGACTTTAGAGAATTGGCCGGTGGCTGAGCAACTCGAGTACTATCCTCAAGAGGAAATCGCCTTCATACTCTTAGAGAAAATAAAGGAAGATATAGAGAACGTAAAGGGTGCTCTGAAGAAAGAGCCCAAAGAAATCGTTATTGTAACCGCGAGCAGAAACAAGCAAGAGGTGTCTTCGAAGGTATTCGCAATGCTTGAAGAAGGAGCGCAAATGAAGGACTTGATGAAAGAAATAGGCAAATCAAACTTGGGCGTAAAACCACAAGACGCCACTATCTATCTATACGAATTTTACCAGAGCCTCCCTGAAGACTTGAGAAAGTTTGTGAAGGAAAATAAGTTCGATGAGATTGTATCCTTAAAAGGATTAGTGGGAATTCTCGAAAAAGAAGTTGGATGCAGAGTGAAGATATTAAGTGAAGATGATAATGAAGCTGTACAGTTTATTTCTAGGAGAAAACCAATCCCCTTCCGTCCTTCAATAAATCTAATTATTTAATTTCTTGAAATCAGATCACTTCAGCAGAACAAAAATTTCACTTCCCGAGCTCCAAATTTCATAGTAAGCAAATATTCCTCTTTCTTCTAACTTTCTAGCAATAGAGATCAGGTATTTCCTCTCTCTTCTCTCAATGCTTTCTTCCTTTACCAAACTTTTCAGAGGCTCACTTATTAACAGTGCCCTTGTAGGAATCGACTCTATGAACTCAACTGGGTCTATTCTTCTCGTTCTTTGGAGGACTCTGAGCGTTCTTAGGAGTAGTGTGAGATCGACTCTTGTGATTCCATGCTTCCTGAGAAGTTCTCTGAAGTCGATCTCCGTAGCGTCAGAAAGCACTGGTATAAGCTTCAATCCATTAGATTTAAAGGCCTTCAGAGATTCAATTATCTCTTTTCTCGAATCGATGGCAATATAGATAGTACCACTTGGGAGCTTATTTCCTAGGAAAAGGGGGAATTCCCCGCAACCGATGTCGAGCAATGTGACTCCACCTATGGTTTTGAAGATCTCAGCTACTTTATCAACAACTTCGAAAACTTTCTCCCCCCTCTCATCAATGCTAATTTCTTTCCCTTCTAAACTTCGGAACTTTCTCCTTTCGTAATACCTTATCTTTTTGAGTTTCTTGACAAGTTCTCTGTAAACCTTGAGTTTCCTTAAATCGAATTCTTCAGAGCACACTTCTGGGATTTTGAGAAGAGCTTTCATTTCCTTACTTTTCAATATATTTTCTACATTTTTCTGAACCACATCTTCTCCGACCTCTCCACTAAGCTCCTTCAATATTTTCTCAAGGCAGGTTTCCAACTTTCCCACTTTCCGCTTTGATCCTCTATGATTATATAGCTAGTACGGAAAATACAGTACATAAATTATCAAGTTTAAAACATTTTCAAAAAACTTTGCGTTCCGAATTTTTCTTGAATATTTTTTAATTTTAGAACTAATTCTCTGAATAATTTTTTATAAAAAGAGCAAAAAGCATTTATTTTCGGGAGATTATCAGTTGGTGTATTAAAAAGGGTATATCTATGACCGAAAGTTTGATAGAAGAGATAGAACGTAAAAAAATCAAATGGATAAACCTTTTCTTGACGAGTCTCTCAGGACAGCTACATCAGGTTACTCTCTCTTCATCCCTTTTGAACGACATTACTTTGAAAGAAGGTTTCGGGAAGCTCGATGGCAGCAGTGTAGCAGGCTTCAAAGAGATATTCGAAAGCGACTTAGTGATTAAGTTAATACCAGAAACTTTCAAAGCCGATCCCTTCTTTGAAAGCACCGCAGATGTATTTGTCACTATATACGATAGTTTTGGCGAAAAAAGGTTCGAAAAGGATCCTAGATTCATAGCAGAAAAAACAGAGGGTGTTATATCTTCAGAAGGTTACACTCCTTTGGTAGGTGCTGAACTAGAGTTTCATATTTTTGATGAAGTCAAAGTATGGATGTCGAATATTTCTTCAGGATATAAGATTAAAACTAACTCCGGTGGTTTTGAAAAAAAGATTAACTATTCTCTTGCTCCAAAGGGGGGATATTATGCTCCACCTCCACTAGATGATTCATTTATCGTCCGGAAGGAAATAGGTGAAGTGCTTGAAAGTTACTTTGGTCTGAAAGTCGAAGCACACCATCATGAAGTAGGTGCAGCAGGACAGGGAGAAATAAACTTTGAATCTTCGACTCCTTCTAGGCTAGGCGACTACGTACAGACCGTTAAATATGTTTCTAGGGTAGTTGCTAGCAAGCATGGCAAAGTCATAACATTCATGCCTAAACCGATATATGGTGACAACGGAAGTGGAATGCACATACATGTTAGTCTTTGGAACAAGGAGAGGAATATTTTCTATGACGAAACAGATAACTACGCCTATATTAGTCAAGAGGCGAGGTACTTCATCGGAGGGCTACTATACCATGGAAAGGCCCTTTCCGCTTTAGTTTCTCCTACCATCAATAGCTATAGGAGGTTATTACCGGGCTATGAAGCGCCAATATTTCTCGCATGGAGCAAAGGAAATAGAAGCGCAGCAGTGAGAATACCTGCTTATCACAGGAATTCCATCAAATCTAAGAGAATTGAGTATAGACCACCAGATCCATCAGCAAATCCTTATTTTGCTGCCTCCGCAGTACTTTTAGCAGGTTTAGATGGGATCAAGAAAAAGATAGAACCGGGAGATCCTGTGGATGAGAACATATATCACATGCCCCAGGAGAAGATAAGAGAGCTCGGAATAGAGAGACTTCCCTCCTCGCTAGAACAGGCTCTAGGTGAGTTGGAAACG
This sequence comes from Fervidicoccus sp., assembly GCA_002899805.1. Classification (GTDB taxonomy): domain Archaea; phylum Thermoproteota; class Thermoprotei_A; order Sulfolobales; family Fervidicoccaceae; genus ARK-14. Next base: position 34,022 of record POCB01000098.1, on the reverse strand, counting down.
GATTACGAATTCCTTCTTCCAGCTTTTACGAAGTCTGTAATCGATGCATATCTTGAAATGAAGAGAGAAGAGCTGCGTAAGCTCAACTCCTTGATCTCTCCAGCGGAGATGTACTACTATCTAAACATATGAACATTTACTTCTATTTTAAAAGGTCAGGGGCTACCATTTTCCACATGAATTCAGTAAACCTAAGGTATCCCCCGTTATCATCATCCCTCTATGCTTTTTATTGAAAGAGTTTTATTTCGATTTCCTTTCCAGAAATTTTTGTATTTCAGTCCTCTACTGGATTATTGATAATTTTATTTCTGATGATGGTCGTGACCTTCCACCAAGTATATAACCATAGTATAATTATAAAGCCAGCTAAAGCAAATCTAACCAATACTATCAGAAAGTAGGCTGAAGATAAGTAGAGAAACTCTATTCGAATAAGTAAAATTGAGAGCAAGAGGCCGAAAAATCCTATCAGTGAAACAATTGCCCCAATAGTAAAAGCCCTAGCAATTCTCTTTCCGGATACAGAACAACTCAACTTTACTTCCCATTTCTCCTAATAGTCACCTTCTGGTCTGAGCCACCTTCAATGTTGGCTTAACAACTCTGACAAAATACTCTATTCTATTCCTTACTTTGGGCGGCTTGTTCTTTCTCCCCTTTGGCTCGATCTTGGGCGTCTGATTTCTAACTTTTCCAGCTTTGGTAAGCGAACCGTGGCTTGGCATCTGAATACCCCCGGTTTTCACCGTTATTACTATATCTTATAACAGGGTTTATAATGCTATGTTCTGTATTCCACGCAAATCTAAAAAAGGGCCTTTCTATGCGTTCTCCGTGAACTACTCCACCCTCGTGGAGAGGGCATCCTTACCTCGCGATGAGGATTTCCTGCTTCTTCTAGAAAGCTTACTATAAACTACCTATTGCCTACCTCACGGAAAGGTCTTTCTTCCCCTTAACCCCCTCGATAGGTCAATTCGCTTCTCTTTAGAAGTTAATTCCTATCATTTCAATTCTTTTTATGCTCACATCGAAAGGTCCTGTTTCTCGACCAAAGCCCATGGAGGTTCGCCGTTAAATTGTGAACAGCCGCTGACCAAAACGGAACTGATCTCCTAAATACAAGCAACTCTTTGAGTCTTGGAGCATAGCCCTGTATGTATCTGAACATAAAAAAAGGAAAGAATAACTAGCTATATAAACATGACAAAAATAAAAATTAACAGCCACATTTCTTCGTATTTTACGAAAAGAGGGAAGCAAATGTCTGAGAAGCTCATTAATGACATCCGCAAACTCATGGATAAGGAAGAGATAAGAAAGGTCGTCGAAGAGAGGTTAGTAGAATTCAGAAGATTGAGAAATGAAGGAAGCTGTGAAGAGATATTTTCTGAGCTTTCCTTCTGCATACTGACAGCCAATTATTCGGCTGAGGGTGGAATAGCTATCCAGAAAGCTGTGGGGAATGGTTTCCTCTATTTACAAAAAAACGAGCTAACGGATATTTTGAAAAGAATGGGTCATAGATACCCTGAAAAAAGAGCAGAATTCATAGTGAAAAACAGACCGCTTCTTGAGACTATCTGCAAAATGATTAGAACAGGTTCTGGAAAAAAGCTTAGAGAATGGCTTGTAGAGAATGTACATGGAATTGGAATGAAAGAAGCAAGTCATTTTCTCAGAAACGTGGGATTTTCAGATGTCGCAATAATAGACTTCCACATATTGAATCTTTTAGAAAAGTACGGGATCATCAAAAAACCGAAAACTCTGACAAAGAAAAAATATTTAGAAATAGAGGAAGCTCTCGAAAAGATTGCTTCAGAAGTAGGAATAGGGCTGGATGCTCTTGACTTGTATTTATGGTACATGGAGACAGGCAAAGTGCTTAAATAAAAATGTAATGTAGGCAAAATTTTTAACTGCAAATACAGTTAAACTAATTCAGAGTTTGAAGTACATTTCGTTTTTTCTTCCCCAATACGAGAGTGAAGAGAAGTGACAGGAAAAAAGATACTGCTTTTGATCATCGATAGGGATGACGATATTGAAAAAAGCACCAATCTGAAGGCTCCTATTGTCGGGAGAGAGAATGTTCTAAAGGCCGCAATTAATTTTGCGAAATACTCCCCAGAGGACAGCGATCTCAACGTAATGTTCGCGGGAATTCAACTACTCGATAGACTGAAAGAACAGGGGCTCGATGCTGAAATTGCCCTTGTTGCCGGTAATGAGAGCGATCCTGTTAAAGGCGATCTGAGAATAAAGAGTGATGTGGAAAAGCTTAAGAATGAATTAAATGCTGATGGGGCTATAATTGTGAGCGATGGGACAGAAGACGAGCTTGTAATACCTGTGATACAGTCTGTTATCCCTATCCTCTCAGTGAAGAGAGTTGTTGTTGAGCAAATGAGAGGAGTAGAAGAGACATATATATTGTTGGGAAAATATCTGAGAAAAGCAATATTTGAGCCTAGATTTTCTAGGATTTTCTTGGGAGTGCCTGGTATCATATTGCTATCTGTTGTCCTGTTAAGCTTCATGGGTTATCTTCAATACGCTACACTTGTAATTGGAGTTATATTAGGAGGAGCTATGATAGTTAGAGGATTCAATTTAGAGGAAAAGATCTACGAGTATTGGGCTAGTAGCCCTATAATGTTTGTATCATCAACAGTCGCCACAATATTTTTAATAGCAGGAGCCGTTCTATTCTCCTACACTATATCTTCTTCTCAAACAATTTCTTCTGTCGGTATAGCAATAGAGAACTCTGCCCCAATCTTTGGGCTCAGTGCTTTTTCCATCTTAGTTGGAAAAGGGATTGTGAAGCTGATAAATAGAAGCATAAAGGTCTGGAGAGATATTTTAGGAATGATCCTCACCCTTATCTTCATATTCGCCTTTATGAGACTCGGCGATTCGCTTTCTACGGCCAAAGGTACCACAAATCTAGACATTCTGAGAATTGCATTGTTCGATTCGGGCTTCCTTGAAATCTTGATCGTTGGGATAGGAATTGCAGGACTACTTACAGTAGCTATAACCTATTTAGAGAGGAAATATCTTGAAAAATGATTGAGTTCCAGTTAGCTACTCCGCTCTAAATAGCGGGCCTTTCAGCGTTTAGGATGAGCTCTTCACGGCTCATCCCCCATAAATGGCGGGGTTTTCGTTTTGAAAGTTTTATAATTATTATTATCCATGCTTGGCTATTGGAATTATGTGAAAAAGGGTGACTTTATATTGATAGGCGGCAACTCCATGCTATTTCCTGCAGATGTAGTTGTGGATTCAAATGAGGAATATCACTCGGAAAGAGTTATCAAAGAGCTCAAAAGGTTAGGAATGAGAGTGGCTGTTAGCAAGCTAGAAGCAGGAGATTATTTCATTCCTCTAGGATCAGAACCACGTGGTTTTTTAATAGAAAGGAAGAGGGTTGATGACTTTATAAATAGCATATTAGATTCAAGGCTTTGGACTCAAGCTGAATCACTCTCTAAAATATCTAAAGAAAGTAACATGGATGTTGTTTTTCTCATAGAGGGTGATCTCTGGGATGCAATGGAAAACAGAGAAATACCTCAATTGGCTGTAATTAGGGCAATAGATGAAATCGTTTTGACTTTCAAGATTCCGATTATTTATACAAAAGACCCAGAAATGACAGCATCTTGGATGGTATCAAAAATCAAATCGCTCAGAAAAAAAGTAGGGGGAGGAAAATTCTTGCCATATGTAAAGAAGAAAGCGCCTTCAGATAGTGAAAGGATCCTCAATTCCCTTGCTGTATTGAGTGGATATGAGACGGCAAGAAAGCTTCTGAGAACCTATGGAAGTCTGAAAGAAGTATTTTCTTTGAGCATAGAACAACTAAAAAGTATTGAGGGGATAGGAGAGGCGAGAGCTAAAAGGCTGTTCAGACTCTTCAACTTGAAATATGAAGAGAAAGAGATAGGGGCTGGGGAGAAAAACGATTGAATGGTAGCCGGGCGGGGATTCGAACCCCGGTCGCGGGGGATCTCCCCAGCCTCCTCAACCCCCTGTCTAAGGTTTATTCTCAAGTTGCCTTTAAATTTTTTGCATCTTGTTCTACACTTTGCTTGAGCATTCAAATAAGATTTGCTTCTCATTCTATCAAAAAAAGGCCACGGTGGCTGATATCTTTCTCCTTGAATCTATCGCTATCTAAAAAGTAGAAAATACTTTCTTTCTATCACCTTAATTTTTAAAGATTCTACTGAAAGGAGGGGTACCAAGGGTTCTAGGCTATGTAGTCATTGGTAGACATACGTAGCTCTGAGGGTTCATTAGCCTAGGGCTCCTCTCGAGTTCATCGGAGCTCTCATCATCCTCTTCCCCTGTCTGGGTGAACCCGCTCCAAGCCCTCATCAGCTCTTCAAAGAGCCTCGGGCTTAGGGAAAGCCTCTCGATCTGAGGGTACAGGTTTATGGCAGCATTGAGTTGCCTGTCAATCCTCAACTCGCAAGATTTGCACTCGTATAGTGCTCCTTTCTGGGCATGATTCATCCCACATCTGGAGAACTTCTTTGAGGAGTTATACCGATTGAGGATTACAGTATTGGCTTTATAGCTCATAAACTTGTATATTATCCTCCGATCGCTCTTTTCTATGTTCCTGTTATGCTTCTTTGAGCATGTAAAGTCTATCCATCAAGATATATTACCCTATATTACATCTGTTTAAATCTATCGATTTTGAAACTGCTGATAACGGCAACTAAAATTCCAATTTGTTGTTTCGGCTATTTCCCTTTAAAACGCACAATAGTTAAGAAGATCATTCAGGAGATGCAACATTGCTAACCCCTCCTCCTGAGCATATTAAGCAGGGCGATCTAAGAACGGCAATGGAGTTCTTTCTTAATCTGCTCAGGGCTTCTGGATCCAGTGAGAAAACTATATTGAGCTACAAAGCTGCAATCGAGGATTTTATAGCTTCAACCGGAGCCTCTACAGTGAAGGATATAAACCAATCTGTTATCGTTTCCTGGATAAATTCAAAGCTCAAATCGGCGGGCAAGGATGTTACTAAGAAAAGGAAAATACAAGTGACAATGCACTATTATTCGCTTTTCGTGAGAAAATGGCTCAATTGGCTAGGTTTTCCAAAAGAAGTTGTACCGGTTGTCAAAAGACCCTCCTCTGCTGAGATATCTGCAATGAGTGAAGAAGAAGTTGAAAAGCTTTTTTCCGCATGCCGTGACCTAACGGATTTGCTAATAGTATCGCTCCTTTTCGAAACAGGTGTTAGGGCTAATGAGCTCTTATCTATAACTGGGGAGGATGTAGATATCGATAAGGGAGAAATTGTCGTGAGGAATGCTAAATACGGAAAGGAAAGGACTGTCTTCTTGGGTGAATTCTCAAGTGAAGCAGTAAAAAGAAGGTTAGCGCTCCTTGGAGAAGAGAAGGGGAGAAGGCTCGTAGAACTTTCGTATAATGGTCTCTACAAGAGACTAAAAAGCCTAGCGAAGCGTGCTGGACTGGATAAAAGGAAAATAAGACCTCATGTTCTCAGACATACTTTTGCGACAGTAGCAATAAGAAGGGGTATCAGCTTACCAGCTCTTCAAAGAATTTTGGGACACTCTGATATAAAAGTTACACAGGTATATATGCATCTAGTTAAAGACGACCTCAAGAAGGAATATATGGAAAAATTCACCTCTCAAGATGCTATGAAAGCTAGAGAAGTTTTCCTGGAGAAGAACAAAGAAGAAGTAACCTTTAATTTCTGTCCTAATTGCGGCAGAAAAGTCATTCCAGGTTCTAAATTCTGTCCATATTGTGGTTACAGATTTCATGCATCTGAAGAAGTAACAGCCTAAGCTTTTTTCACAAATAACCGGAAAAATATTTCTTTCGTAAAGAGGGGCTTATGGTTTTCTTTTTAACTTTCGAGTGAGGATCTCTGTTGTTAGTAAGGTTAAACGAATACCTGATTAGTTCTTGTTGAAAGAAGTTATTCTGTACTAATTAAGGAGGATTTGGCTTTTTTAAAACAATGATTAATTATTTTAAAGAGTTTTTGCAATTTCATAACAATTAAGGATGTTCAATGGTGTTCATGATGAAGGTTAAAAAAGTTGTTTCGCTTGGCCGTCGCCTATTTGTAGAGTTACCATCAGACTGGACTGAAAGAAAAGAGATCCTTCCAGGCGATACTGTCTATGTAGTGGAAAAAAACGATGAAGTAAGAATTATACCCCTTCCACTCCAAAGGAAAAAGTAAGGGGACTAAGAGTTGGAAATAAGAAAAGTTCAGAAACTGGGAACCTCCTCTCTAATAGTAACATTACCAAAAACCTGGGTAAATAGGCTTGGCATAAAGCCTGGAGATTCAGTTTACTTGGTAGAGAAAGAGAGAGAACTCAGAATAGTTCCCTTCCATAGTGAGGGCGAATTCACAGTTGTAATTGCATTGGAGCAGGATAATCTTCAGGATAGCTTGAAGCTTTTGAGATGCGCAATGCAGATGGGTTTTTCAAATATAAGAATAAAATCGAAATCGCCCATCTCAACTGAAGTTGAGGAAGCCGTAAGAAGCGTTATCCTCTCCGATAGAGATTTTGAGCTGAATAAAGTTGACCCCTTTACATTCGATGTTGTTCTCGTAAACAAGCTGTCTTATGAAGACGTAGGGGCTATGATAAGGGAGGCAATTTCTCTGCTAGAGAAATCCTTTTCTATTATACTTGAAGCGGTAGAGTCTCCTGTGCCTGATTTGGTCGATAAACTTGAGAAAATCCAAGAGCTCTTTGAACAGAGGAGACTAACTAGAAAGCATATATCAAGGATAATTGAGGGTAGTAGGGGAGATCTCATAGAGGAAAGAAGAGTTTGTACATTCATTTCTACATCATATAACGTTTGCTTGGGACTGAATAGCATCCATAGAGCCCTCGTTGAAGTAGTAAAAAGAACAGATCCTTTGAATCTTGTGAGTACTGAAGATGCAGAGAGTGTGAGGAATGTTTTATCGATGTTTCTAAACATAACATGGGAGATAATTGGGGGATTGACCAACGAGAGTATAAAGAGGATTGAAAGTGCGAGAGGAATGATAAATACATTAATGAAACAGTTGGAAGAAGTACTCAGCAAAGAGATGAAAAATAGATCGCTGAGAGATGCTCTCTTGCTGATATCTAATTCGCTTCACTACTTCGACATGTTGCTCAATGATATCTATTGTTACATAGAATCAAAGAAGTTGGAACTGCTAGTTTGAGCGAAAAGCGTGATAACATTAAAAGGACATGTTTTTCGCATTTAACTGAAGCTTTAGTGGTTTTTAGAGAATGTTGACCGCTTGGCTCATTTATTGCTTTCTTTGACTTTCTTCTCAATCCAGATCTTCAATATTTCACATGTGGTTGGAGAGGGGTTCTTTTCTACTTCACACTCTTTCAGGTACTTACATGAAAAGCATGGCACTTCTGAGACTGTAGCGAGAGATATTGGAATCATAGGTACCTTTACTTTAGAAGGATAAAGAAGCAACTCCTCTCTATTTCCCTGTTTTATTTTAACTACCTTGACAAGTTTTCGCCTTTCCAGAAGCTCTACCAGTTCGCTTATTCTGTTATCCTCTATTTTGAAATATTTGATGAGGCTTTTCATTGAAACTCCATTGGAACCCGAAGCTTCCACAATCTTCAGTAACTCTCTCTGAAGAGATTTGCCGTTGGATGTATTTTTCAACCTCTTTTCACCTTAGAGATCGAAGGAAAGCAGTCTTTTTCGATCAGCATATCAATATATTTATATTTGTGAGGGGGGTATTAAATTTGAACTCCTTATTGATAACTTTAACTTTAGATTCTCGAGAGGGTTCTACGAATTTAGCCAAATGTTTTTTCTGAGCTTTCTCCTTTAGGAGCTGTGAGCTATCCCGCTCCTACCGGGGGGGTCATCCTCACTTCGCGAGGTGAGGATTCCCTGCTTCTTCCAGGAAGCTTACTATGCACCATCCATCTCATCCCTCACGAAAAAGGCTTTCGCTTCCTTGACCTCCGATAGGTTAAAATTTCGCGATGTACGTTGAATAGTTTAAAATCGAAAGGTAAGAGCATTTAACTTAAGAAAAAAGTCAAAGGGGAAGGTCATGCCAGGCTTCGAGAAGGGGAGAGTAAGGAGAATACTGTCTCATGGTTTCTCAGCAATAATAGCAGTTTCTGGACCAAATTTCTTCTATTTAACAGGAAAGGATATAAAAAGCTTTGAAAGATCCCTTTTCATAGCAGCTACGCGAGACGAGTGCCTTATTGTAGCTCCAAAGTTAGAGGAAGAAAGAGTATCAGATATAAGATGCGGTGAAATGATTCTATATTCTGATGGAGAGGATCCCTTTCCTAGGTTATCTGCTGAGTTAAGGGCGATGGGAGTTAAAGGAAAGGATGTGATAGCCCTTGACCCTGAAATGAAGATCGATTTATTCTTCAAGTTGAGTCAGAGCCTTTCTGACTTCAATTTGGTCAACGGAAAGGAAGCTATCCTGATTGAGCGGATGAAGAAAGATGACTATGAACTGGAAAGCATTGGAAAAGCTGCTTCCATCCTGGACGAGCTTTTCAAAGAAGCTGAATCGCTGATATCAGAAGGAGTTACGGAGGCTGAAATAATGATGAAATTGTCATTTCTATCTCAACAACTGGGATCTGATGCCCCAAAATCTTTATCTGTCCAAAGCGGTCCAAACACTGCTGTTCCCCACCATGAATACTCCTCTAGAAAAATAAAGAAGGGAGATATTGTGCTTTTAGATCTAGTCGTATCATATGAAGGGTATAACGCCGACCTCACGAGGGTATTTTCTCTTGGAAGACCCGATGCAGAAATAGAAAGGGCATATGAAGCTGTAAGAGAAGCTCTTGAAGCAGGGATAGCTGGAGTAAAGGTTGGAATACCAGCAGGAGATCTCGACTTTGTTGTGAGAGAAAAGCTGAAAGAAAGGGGCTTGGAAAAACAATTCACCCATAGGACTGGGCATGGCATAGGAATAGACATTCATGAGCTTCCAAACGTGGCTCCCCATTCAAAAGACGTAATAGAAGAAAGAAGTGTGTTTACGATCGAACCAGGTGTTTACTTTCCAAATAAGTTTGGTGTCAGACTTGAAGTAGATGTAGTCGCTTTAAAAGGAAGGGCAGAAATCTTAGGACAATATCCTCTTGAGCTTAAAGTTATATAGCTATTTTCCGAAGAAGCTCTCGAGCCTGGCAACTCCTTCAATATCTTCCCAACTTATGTTTATTGTCTTCAGTATCTGCTCGAAAGTTGTTCTCGCTATCTCGAGGTACTTATCAACATCGACCTCTGAGAGCTTTGCCATTGCTACTGGCTTTACGCCTTCTTTATTTTTGACTTTGACATAAGATATTATATCGCCCTTGACTAGCCTCCTATCGAAGTTCTTGAGTAGCAATGCTGCTTTGACATGTTGCGGTGTGTTTTTAACGTATCCATCTATGTCCTTATTGAGCATCACATTAAAAGCTAACTCGTCCAGAGTATATCCCATGTTCTTCAATCTCCTGTAGATTTCCTTCACCTTATCCTTTATCTTATCATGAATTTCAGAAAAGTCTTTAGGGGTTTTGATTTCCTTAAGCATTACAATGACTTCGGAAAATGAACTCTTCAGAAACTCAGGCTGGTTTCTCTTCTTTCCAAGCAAGCCCTTTATCACTACCTCATCCGAATTGGTGACTGCGAGATAGTTCTTCTTGAGCCCCGAAAAGGCAACATATCTGAACTCCTTGTCTATCTCGAGATCTAAGCTGAATTCTTTCTCCACTTCACCGACTAACTTCGTCAAAGCTTCCTTTTCCGGATTCCAAATGAACATGCTGTCAGTATCCCCATATAGAACTCTCAACCCCAATGCGAGAGCTTTCTTTATAGTACTCATAATCGTGAATCTTCCTATTGCTGTGACGCTTTCAGCTACAGGAGGAGCATAGAGAGCAAAGGCATCGCTACCGAAAACTCCATAACTGGCATTGAGTAATACTTTCAGAGCCGACTGAACGGTATTGTACCATTCTTTCTGCTCGTTGCTTAGATTTTTATCCTTGCTCTTCTTCTTGTAGACTTTTACCCTCAGATCCCTCATGGTCCCTATCATCAAAGATGTCATCCCTTTCCTGTCCATACAAACTACATGCTTTACATCTGGTATTTCCTTCAAGTTCCTGCACTCGTATGAAGGGTTAACAGTTTCATAGCTGAGGTTCCATACTTTCATTATTGATGGGTACAGGCTGGCGAAGTCTAGCACAAGTATATTGAAGAATACTCCTACGGGAGGATCAAGAACTATAGCTCCAGCGTACTTTTTCCCTTTTATTATCGCTTTGCTTTTTATCTCCTTCTTATGCTTAAGTATGTCTTCCTGTTTAGGTATGAGGAAGTTTCTTTTCCTATGCTCCCAGTAAAGCATGTTCCTTATCCAGTTGCTGATCTGGCTCCTGCTGAGCTCCTCTATCCCAGTCTTTGTGAGCCTGGATAGAAGTATCAGGAGCTTCCAGGTCAAGAAGTTTTTCCATGTAACGAGAGCAAGGGTTATTTCAGCATCTCTATAGTTGTACTCCACTAACTTTGAAATCCCCAACATTCCAGGACTTTCTTCTATTTTCACTTTGCCAACTCCTATTATGCTCATCGCCACACTGTCAAGCGTGTTCTCTCTGTAGTTACCTCCGAATGCATAAGTCTTCAGAGCCTTATTCTCGAAAACCTTGTAGAGGTCTATATGAATGGCGCGTTTAAACGTATAATAGTCTTGGAACTCCCTTATGGGAACCTCCTGCGGCCTAAAGCCGAGAACTCTAGCTCTGTTTCTGAGATAAGGTAAATCGAAGTTATCTCCGTTGTATGAATATATGACTTGATAATCACCGAGAATTCTGAAAGCTTCCATAAGCATCGCATGCTCGCTGTCAAAAATTTCCACTTCAATTTCTCCCAAGAACTTATCCTTTATAGGCGATTTAGAAGCATGGGGGTAAGATATTGCCAGTACTTTCTTCCTCCCATCTGTACCTGCTATAGCTATGGAAAGAATTGGATAGGGAGCTGTGGCGACATTGGGGAGCCTGTTCGCATATGGAGAGTAAACTTCAACATCTATAGCTACCATTTTAGGTATGGGTGGAGGGAGCTCAAACAAACCATAAAGCTCTTCAGCAAACCTTTGAACTTCTTCACTCTCTCCATCGAATACTGTTCTAAGATCCTTAGCTGACGTTGATCCGATCTCTACTGGAGCTAAAATTTTTCCACTAACCTTGTACTTATAGCCTGGAATTAACCTTCTGTCATATATGAAGTTCTGATGGTATTTTATTGTGCTTTCCCAGCTGTCTCTGAACCTTCCTCTTAGCTCTTTGACAGCAAGCGGATCTGTGACTGTTATCTTCGTATACTTCTCTTTCTTCATACTGAGTGGATTGACTTTTTCTATCCTTTCCAGAGAGACCACTCTTCCCTTCAAGTCCTTCGGGATCAGCTTTTCAGCTTCAGTTGGCTCTTCGGATACTATGAAATAAGGTTTATGGTCTGTCTTGTCGTACCAGTAGACGAGTGTGTTTCTGTCTTCATCATAGAAACAGAGCAGGGCGGTATTTCTCTCTGAATCATAATAGTAGGAAAGTAAATGGGCATTGTTTATTACGGCTTCATCTATGATTGAATACCAAAGTAGTTTAGTTTCAGATTCTGTTGTTGTTCTCGTAGACTGGTTTGCGTTATGAACCATTTGTTCTTTTTCATTCTTTGCAGAAACTTCTTTGGCAATTATTTCTTCTATTCCTAAGTTGGGTTGGCTTCTCTTGTCAGCAAAGTCCAACAACGTTGGCATCTTTCCTTTCTTCTTTTCCATCGGCATCCTCAAAACCCTTTTGGTTCGAGATAAATAATTTCTGATATTAAATAATCTCCTCGCTCTAATAACGATTTTACCCGCGGGATCTCTTCTTGCTATAACTTTGGTATTACAGTATGTTCTCCATTGTTTCAACAATAAAGAGTTGTGTCTTAAGCAGGAAAAATTTTCATGACTAACTCTTCTTCACAGCCGATTTTAACTCTCACATACCCGCTGAATTTTTCCTCTATTCCGCTCCCTCTTAAATCTACATATAGCTTTTTCAATCTCATCACTTTGTTTCTAGTTGCTACAACTATGATGTTATCAAGGCTCATTTCTTTTAGGACCGAAATCGGGATCTGCTGATTGCCTCTTCCAAGAACAAACCCTGAAGCACCGAGTGGAGAAACTATAACCTTCACCCTATGGGCTCCTCCCGATTCATTGCAGAACGAAAGAACATCGAGGGATGAGCAATCATCACAGTACGTCTTTCCTTTCCACCCTGCTGAAACGCCCAATAGGTTGCTCTTCTTTATCCCCAAAGCTTCTGAGATGGCTTTCGCTGTCCTTCCAGGACCTATTAATAGGGGTTGCTCCTCTGATATCTCTCGCGCAACACATTCAGCAAGTTCGAAAATCTCATCCTCACTAGACGCGCCAAAATCCTTGCTTTGTTGATGCTCCTCCGCCTTTTTAGATTCGATCGTCATGGCAGTCGCATATTTAACTATGGCAAGCTCTCCCATTTCTCTTAACTTGTTTTCATCAACTAAGAGGATCTCACCAACTGTGGGATAATACTCATTATCTAGGTAAGCTATTATGAGCCTGGTAGCAGAACTGAGGCTTCTGGCAAAAATCGAACTATATACTTTCGTGCCTCCTGGAACACCAAGCAAAGGCATTTTTCCCCGAGTTCCTTCGAAAACATCAAAAGCTGTTCCATCGCCTCCAACGAATACTACCAGATCTGCTTGCTCTTCTGAGGCTCTCTCTGCACAGAATTTCGTATCTTCACTGGAGCTTGGATAATGTGGTCTACATATAACCTTAGGCTCATTGATTAGCTCCTTTGCTGCTACCTCTCCCATTATACCTCTAGGTACTAGAATTTCCAAATTTCCGAGCTCCCTTCCCGCTATTAAGGTCTTGAGCTGTCTAGCAAACAAAATTGATATCTTGTATGATGGGCCAATGTAGATCCCAAGGTCCTTCCAAGCTACGCCATCACTCCCTTTGAGGGAAATGGGACCTCCGATCCCTGCTATCGGATTAACTATTAACGCGATTTTAGGCATTGATAATCAACCTAAACTTTACTGAACCAAGTTTTATCTCATAGCATTAACATCTCAAATAAATTATCCAAGGGAGGTTATACTTCTAAGTTTTGCATTTAGATTTATCTCGAAGGTAATTATGTTCAAAAGAAAAAAGAATGAATTAAGTACGATTAGAATCCTTTAGCGGTCAATATAAAGTATATCAGAAACAGAAGCGTTATCACTGCTATACCTGGTTTTATCTCTCTGAATTTACCCGATAGCATCTTTATGATGGTATAAGTAATGAATCCCAGACCTATTCCCGTAGTAATGCTGTAGGTGAAAGGTATTGAAGTAATAGTAACAAATGCTGGAATCAGTTCACTGTAGTCCTCAAGCTTGGTCAAGTTCCCCGATAGCGATAGAAAGAGAAGCCCAACTAACATGAGAACACCACCAGTTGCGAATGAGGGTATCACCGTGAAAAGAGGTGCCAAGGCTATAGATGCGAAGAAGAGCAAAGACGTTGTTAGGGCAGTTAGACCAGTTTTGCCTCCTTGTTCAATACCAGAAGCGCTCTCTACGTAGATTACTACAGTGGAAGTACCGAAGAAGGGAGCAAATATAGAGGAGAGGGCATCCGTAATAAGAGCCCTGTTTATTCCAATTATTTTTCCATTTTCGACAAGCTTAGCCTTTGTTGCTAGACCAGTTACTGTACCGATTCCATCGAAGAAGTCCACTAAAAACAAAGAGAAGGCTATCGGAAAGCCTATACCGAAGAGAGAGGCATATAGGTAGAAAGATCTGGGGAGATCATTGAGTATCGATGTTGAGAATGTTGGTGCCATCAGAATAGATGGGGGCATTGTGATCATCCCTAAAGCCCCCGCTGCTATAGTTGAAGCAAGTATAGCTATAATGAATCCTCCTATGACCTTCTTCACGAGTAATACCGATGCTAACACAAAGCTTAACATCCCCAGATAAAAAGGAAGAGCGGTCAGCGCACTGGCATTAAATGTAATAGGCGTAGCAATTCCCCCTTTGACTATCCCCACATCTGAAAAGCCTATGAGTGTGATGAAGAGGCCGATCCCTATCCCTATCCCCAGCTTGAGTGACTCGGGAACTGAGTTGATTATAAATTCCCTTATCTTACCGACAGAAAATATCAAGAATAATATACCGTTGAGAAGTACAGAGACCAAGGCTAAATAGATTGCCAATTTTGCTGCCTCGACGCCAGCGGCCTTTTCACTGGATAATATTATTTCGGCAAAAAGTGGTATGATCGTGTAAGCCACAAATGCATTCTCGCCCATCCCTGGAGCAAGGGCAAAAGGAAGCTTTGCATAGATAGCCATTATCAGGGTAGCAAAGGCAGCTGAAATAGCCGTTGCCACTGTGAAACCAAGTCTAATACTATATAGAAGTCCTTGATATTGTTCTGGTAGTGGGTTGCCAATCGGGATCCCTAGTGCTTGATGAAGAGCTATTGAAAACCCATCTGTCAATATGGTCGGGTTTACAAAGAGAATATAAGCCATGGAAAGGAAAGTTGTCACTCCAGCGATAACTTCTATTTTAACGGTAGAACCTCTCTTATCGAGCTCAAAGAATTCGGACAACCCCATTTCAAATTCACCACGAACAGAGATCTTTGCTTTGGAATCGGCCTTCTAAATCATTTACTGCAGAAGTTCTCCCGAAAGAACATGATACGATATGATGATAATGTTCCATTTTATGATGGAAAAAAGGTATAATGTAATGTCAAAATAGCAGTTATTTGTAGAGAGTTTTCATTCTGTTACTTGCTAGAATATCGACAGTCAAGTGAAGTAATAAAAGCGAAAAAACTCATTCAGCTACAACCCGAGTATTTCCTTGATCAGAGCTGCCCTCACAAACATACCGTTCTTTGCTTGTTCAAAGTACTTCGCCTGTGGTAGGGAATCGATCTCCTCAGGCAATTCCCAAACTCTCGGAAGTGGATGCATTATGATTGGGATCTTCTTCAATTTTTTCAGAGAGTCTTGAGTCACAATATAGCTCGATTTTAGCCTTTCATATTCTGTAGGATCACTGAACCTCTCCTTTTGAAGCCTGGTAACATATAGCACATCGAGTTCGTCTTCTATTTCCTCCAATCTCTCCATCTCTTCATATATGATTTTCCCGTTGATTTTATTCTTCACTTCATCTCTCAGCCTAAGTTCCTTCGGTGAAATATAATACACTTTTACTCCTTTGAAGAAAGTTAGCATGTAGGATAGAGAGGGGGCAGTTCTCCCGTATTTTAGATCTCCCATGATCCCTATTTTCAAGCCATCTATTCTCCCCAGTTCTCTCCAGATAGTGTATAAATCCAGAAGTGCTTGAGTTGGATGCTCATTGGTTCCGTCACCGCCATTTATTATCGGAGTCTCAATCTTGTCTTTAATGCTATGGGGGAAATAGGGCTTGCTCTGTCTTAATACTATCAAGTCTGGCGAATAACCATCTATAATTTTGATTGTATCTAGATCGCTCTCTCCTTTCTGCAAAGAACTGGACTCGGGCTGAAAATCAATTATACTTCCTCCTAGCTTCACCATTGCCATTTGAAAGCTTATCTTTGTTCTAGTGCTGGGTTCTAGAAATACAGTCGCCATTATCTTACCATCAGCTAACTTGATCTTTCCTTCAGAGAGCTTTTTTCTCAGTTCATCGGCCTCGGTGAATAAATGTTCCAATGTTTCTCTATCAAAATCAAAAGCCGATAGAATATCCTTGCCTTTGAGATCCTTCATTTACCTCCCATCACCTCTGATGCTTTTAAAACCGCTTTAATTATGTTTACATAGCCCGTACATCTGCAGAGGTTCCCTCTCAAAAACTCCCTTACTTTTTCTTCGGATAAGTTTTTCTTCTCGCGAAGGAGCAAATAACTCATTACAGCGAATCCAGGAGAACAGTAGCCACATTGGACTGCTCCTTCTTCGCTGAACGCCTTCGAAATCAATGCTGCATATTCCTCTTCGATCCCTGCTGCTGTTATAACTTCTTTTCCATTGGCGTCTACAGCGAGCGTAAGGCATGATAATACAGGTTCTCCGTCCAAGAGAACAGTGCACGCACCACATTCTCCGATTCCACATGAGTACTTTGGAGCCTTAACTCCAAGCTTATCTCTCAGAACGTTTAACAGGAGTTCGTTGGGCTCTGCGTCGACTGAGACTTCTTTCCCATCCAACTTGAACTTAATAATCAACCTAGCTCACCTCTTATTCTCGAAAATGCTAACTTCAGGGCATCTTCCACTAGAATGGGCGAAACTTTCTTTCTATATGAGGCAGTAGATCTTATATCATCGATCGGTGAAATATCCTTCACAACTTGCCTTGAAGCCAGTGAAAAAGTCTCCTCAGTGGCAGGTTTCCCAATGAGCTCAGCTTCAGCACTAAGAGATCTAACTGGTCTAGGTGCTACAGCCCCCAAAGCAATCTTCGCATCTACAACTTTTCCATCTTCAACCTCCAAATAAGCAGCTGCGCTAGCTTTCGCTAAATCCATCGCTGTCCTTGAGAGCTTCAAGAAGGCCGAAGAGCTTCTCTGCGGGGGAACAGGAATCTCTATTTCTACAACAATTTCGTCAGGCATGAGAATGGTCTTGCCTGGAGATAAGAAGAATTTATCGAGCGGAATCTCTCTCGTTCCTCTGATACTAGAAGCTTTAACTATAGCTCCATGCACCAAGAGAGGAGGTGCGGAGTCAGCGGCTGGAGACGCATTGCATAGGTTTCCAGCTATCGTTGCCATACTTCTCACCTGCACGCTCCCCATGACAGATATGGCATCAAAAAGCGCAGGGATCTTCTTAGAAATTTGCCATGATTTTTCAAGGTCTCTCCAGGTGGCAAGAGCCCCTATCTTAATTTTTCCCTTTTCCTCTGTGATGTACCTGAGCCCTTCTATTCTCTTTATGTTTATGATATTCTTTGGTTCTACTTGCCTCGCTTTCATTTTGACTATCAGATCAGTCCCTCCAGCCAGAATCCTAACCTCAGGACTTAGTTCAGAGAGAAGCTTGAGAGCCTCATCGATCGTCCTAGGTTCATAATAGTTGAAAGAGGTTGGTAAGATTCTGGTGTTCATTCTGTTGAGGCTGCTCACTGCTTCCCCCCTCCGGAGATTGCCTCTAAGATTCTCTCGGGAGTGATTGGAAGGGTATAGAACCTCACCCCAACCGCATTGTATATAGCATTTGCTACAGCACCAGCTACCGGATTGAGGGCAGCTTCCCCAAGTCCTTTGGCTCCATACGGTCCAGTCGGCTCATATGTATTGGCAAAGATGACCTTGAAGTCTTCGAGTTTTGGTGAGTCTTGAGAAGTAGGGATCTTGTAGTCCACAACCATCCCTTTGTTGAGCAGTTCTCCCGTTCTCCTATCGTAGATGGTATCTTCTAAATATGCCATGCTCCATCCCATCACAAAACCGCCATGGAGCTGACCTTCAGCCAGCTTCGGATTTATCACTGTCCCAAGGTCTGCGCCTGCTACAACTCTCTTTGGCTTCACATTTCCTGTATAGGTGTCTACTTCAACCTCAACGAAGAAAACGGTGAAGGTGGGAGGTGCAGAAGTTGCTCTATAGCTAACAGTCGCGGCTATTGTCCCCCAATTTCTTTGCCAGGAAGTCCTTGCTATTTCAGAGAGAGTAATCCTCATATCTTTCATTCCTTCAACATATACTACAGCTTGTTCGAGGGTCTCGTCATATACGAGTTTGAATGCTTCAGGGTTCACAGCCTTCGGAAGGATTCTGGTAGCCGCTTCAAAAACTTTGGACTTAACTATTTGAGCCGCCTCTCCTCCTACATAGGTACCTCTAGAAGCATGCGTACAGACATCATACGGCGTAACGCTCGTATCTGATGGTACGATATTGATCAGATGGGGGGGTACGCCTAGCTCTTCAGCAATTATTTTGGCGTGAGCTTCAAGGGTGCCTCCTCCGTGGTCTTGGAGGGCTGTAATATAATCAAGAGTTCCGTCTTCATTGAGTTTCAGAGTAGCTCCCGTATAGTCTATGACTTCTCCTGAGATAGGACCTCCTGCTCCTGAAGTATGGAATGATCTGCCAAATCCTATACCTGTTCTGTATCTACCCTGTTTCATAGAGGGAGGTTTCCTTCTGTCCCAACCAATGAGTTGTTTTCCTTTCTCTACTAGTTCTTTGACTCCGTCTGACCTGATTACACTTCTCACTGTTGGACCCTGACCCCAAAAAACATCTCCCAATCCTACATAGTTCTTCAACTTCAGGTCTAGAGGATCCATACCGAGCTCTTCAGCGAGCTCATCCATTATCGATTCGACGGCCCATGATATTTGAGGGGCACCGTATCCCCTGAATGCACAGGAGGGGGTTTTGTTCGTATAGACCGCCTTCCCCTCATATTTAATGTTTTTCCATTTATACAAAGAGACAAACCATCCCAGTGCCGTTCCAAGTAATGGATAAGCTTGAACTTGATGAGCTCCTATGTCCATGATGTTTACCAATTCTCCAAAAGTGAGTTCTCCACTTCTCCTTGCTCCAACTCTGAGCTTTAGATGCATTTCATAGTCTGCATGATCGTACATATCCTCTTCTCTAGTCAAGGATATTTTCACAGGTTTCTTTGCTTTCATACAGAGGGCAACGCTGATGAGTGTCACGAGGTTCGTCTGTATACTTGAACCAAACGAACCACCTATAGGTATCCTCTTTACGGATATTTTGCTCAGAGGTATCCCGAAAACTTGTCCTATGAGAATCCTCGTGTTGTGAATAGTCTGTGTAGTAGTATATATACTGAACCTCCCGTCATGTTCCGGAACACAGAGCGATGTTTTGGGCTCCAGCTGGAAATGGTATCTCCTGTTCGTCTTAAATGCTCTCTCTATTACTACATCTGCCTCTCTCTTTCCCTTCTCTAAATCGCCTTCGAGATAATTGAGCTCAGCCCCAACATTTCTCCTCACCGGGATTTCTTCCTCTCCTTTTAGAATCTTCTCTCGTATTGGTGCAGATTGACTTCCCATTGATTCGAAAGCGTCAAGAATTGGATCGTAAACTTTTCTGAATTTGAATTTGATGGATTCTGCTGCTTTCTGGGCAAGCTCCTCTGATGGAGCAGCAACAGCAGCGACCGGATCCCCGAGATATCTCGGAGAAAAGGTCAAAATGTTCCAGTCTTTGAAGGTAACCTCATTCACGCTCACAAGCCTTATGTTGAAGGGTTTGCTTGGTACATCTTTCGGAGTTATAACAACAGCTCCCATCGATTCTGCTTCTCTTGTATCGATCTCTTCGATATCTGCAAACGGGTGGGGGCTATATACTATCCTTCCATAGTACATTCCAGGAACGCTGATATCGGTAGAGAACTCCAGCAGTCCTCTCACTTTACTATCAGCATCTCTTCTTGGGATATCTTTACCTATGAAAGAATATCTTTCTGCTATATTCAGCATGAAACATCCCGAGATTAATTTAAGGTTATTATTTATTTAAATTTTTATATTTTAATTGTTTAATAACAATACTGAAAACTTATGGAGGTTGAAATAATTGTGAGTATTCTTATAAGAGGAGGACACATCGTTACTCCCGAGAATATTTTCGAAGGCGATATATATATAAGAGATGGAAAAATTGAGATGATTGGAAAATCTCTTTCTCCCGCAAGTAAAGAGGAGGTAATAGACGCCAGCGGAAAGCTTGTATTTCCTGGAATAGTAGATGAACATGTCCACATGAGAGAGCCAGGACTCGAATATAAAGATGATTTTGAACATGGTACAAAGGCGGCGGCGGTTGGTGGTGTCACTACTGTTATTGAAATGCCCAATACTCTTCCTCCAGTCGATACGGGGGAAAGAGTCAGATCGAAACGAGAACTTCTGGAGAAGAAAGCATATGTTGACTTCGCCCTTTATGGGGTTCTCACAGATACCAGTGTAAGTAGAATCGAAGAGATGCTGAAAGAAGGAGCTGTTGGATTCAAAGCTTTCATGGGACCCACGACAGGCAATCTTCCCCCTCCAAGCAACGCCACTATATATAAAGCACTAGAGCTTTCAAGACTGCATGGATTCACAGTAGTTTTTCATGCTGAAGATGATTCGCTTGTCAATATGTTTGTTGATAGAGTGAAGTCTTCAGGAAGGAGTGATGCTATTGCTCATATGCTCTCCAGACCACCAATAACCGAAGAGATGGCTGTCATGAGAATTTATCTAATGAGTAAAGAGACAGGTGGCAGGGCTCATATAGCACATATATCTTCAGAGGGAACCATCGACTATCTAAAGAAGGCAAGATACGAAGGTGTAAATTTGACCGGGGAAACTTGTCCTCATTATCTGTACTTCGATAGCTCTCACTATGAGACCCATGGAAATAGGATCAAGGTTAACCCTCCCATAAGAGAGACAGAACATAGAAGAGCTCTCTTGACCTCCATTGCTGATGGGACGATGTACGCTATTGGCTCGGACCACGCTCCGCATTCACCCGAAGAAAAGAGCGATAAAAGGAATGTTTGGGAAGTAGCAGCAGGTTTCGTCGGAGTCCAAACACTTCTACCCTCCATGTTGAACTTAGCTCTTAATGGTGCATTCGATTTGAGGGAAATCCCCAGAGTTCTAGCGAGGAATCCAGCTAGACTTTTTGGGCTCTGGCCTAAGAAAGGGGAGCTGATGCCAGGTGCCGATGGAGATATTGTCATTGTTAATCCAAATGCAGAAACACAAATAACTAGAGAATGGCTCATTACGAAGAGTCCTGTAACTCCATTCATTGGAATGAAAATGAAGGGTAAGGTCGAATTCACTTTGCTAAGAGGAGAAATAGTAGTTAGAGAGGGCAAAATTGAGGCTGAAAAAAGAGGAACTTCGGTATCCAGGCTTACTTCCGCTGTGAGGAAATAACGTTCTTGATGGCATCAACAATCTTCTTGTATCCTGTGCACCTGCACAGGTTACCTTCAATGTACTTTTTGATCTGCTCATCTGAGACCTCGTGAAGGCTTTTTACCAATGCATAAGAAGTTGTAACGAATCCTGGGGTACAGAATCCACACTGCACTGCTCCTTCCTTCGAAAAGCTCTCCGCAAGTCTTCTGCCTAATTCATCGTTAGCTATACCTTCGATGGTTTGAACACTGCTTCCATCAACCTGTACTGTTAGTATATTACACGAATAGACAGGCTTTCCATCCAGGAGGACTGTGCACGTACCACATTCAGCTCTTTCACAACCTCTCTTCGGTCCCTTCACTCCAAGCCTCAGTCTCAAAGTATCTAGCAATATTTCATTTGGAGGAACTTCAACTTCTACAGGATTTCCGTTCAGTTTGAATGAGACCTTCATTTTGCCTCACTTCCAAAAATATTTGAGAGATTCTTGAAGAGATTCTTTAAGTAAAAACTTCGTAACCTTCATCCTGTATTCGGCGGAAGCCCTAACATCGCTTATTGGTGAAATGTCCTCACTCACTAGATCGATCGCTTTAGTGATCTCTACGGTTTTCGCTTCCTTACCAATCAGCTCTTTCTCGACATTGAGTGCTCTTACTGGCTTCGGAGCAACAGATCCCATCGCTATTCTGACATCAGAGAAAATTCCATTTTCAATTTTCACGGCTATAGCCATAGAGACAACTGATAGTGTGAATGCATGCCTCCTTCCAATCTTATAATACCGATAATAGTATCCCTCCAACAGTGGCACATCAATTTCTCCCATTAGTTCATTGTTCGAAAGAACTGTTTTTCTGGGACCTAAGAAGAATTCGCTCAATGGGACTGTTCTGCTACCAGAGGAGGAAATCAGTTTGACCCTTGCTCCATGTACTAAGAGGGGAGGTGCAGAGTCGGCGGCTGGAGATGCATTGCAGAGGTTTCCGGCTATTGTTGCTATATTCCTGATCTGCCAGGATGCCATCTCATATATGGCTGAACTAAGAAGGGGGAGCTTCTCCTTGACTATCACATTCTCAAGCAGTTCCTGGAGTCTGGAGCCTCCTCCAATCAAGACTCTGCTATCGTTTGTCCTCACATATCTGAGCTCACTGAGCCTCGAAATATCGATTATTTTCTTCGGAGATTGTCTCCCGTTCTTCATGTCTAACAACAGATCTGTTCCTCCAGCTAAAGGTTTCCAGTCGCCCTCTCTGATGGTTTCCAAAGCCTGATGAAGGTCGTTTGGTCTCAAATATTCAAACTGGGGTAATCTATAGTACATCTTCTTCACCCCTTTTCCAACAGTTTGAGCACTTTTTCGGGAGTTAGGGCAAGCTCTGTGACTCTTTTTCCAATTGCGTGGGAAACAGCATTAGCGATAGAGGCGGGCGCAGGTATAAGAGCCATCTCTCCGACCCCCTTAGCGCCCAATGGACCATATTTGAATCTGTCTTCGATGAAGATTGGCTTCTCAATTTCTGGTGCGTCAAGGGATGTCGGGATCACATAGTCCGTAAGATCCCTGTTCATTATCTCTCCCTTTTCGTTGAACTTCAACTCTTCCATCAATGCCAGTCCCATTCCCTGGACGAATCCTCCTTCTATTTGGCCCTCCACTTGAATCGGATTGATTATCTTTCCAGCAGAGATAGCTGGATATACTCTGAGCACTTTTATTATTCCTGTCTCAGTGTCCACTTCTACCTCGCTTATAACCACCATATAGCTGTAAGAGATATATGCAAATCCCTGACCAGCTTCATCGTCGAACTTACCTTTTGGAAGGAAGAAATATCCTGAAGCTGTTGTGTTGACGCCGCTGTTGTAAGCCTTTTTTATGAACTCTTTCCAGCCAATGCTCTTAGAGGGATCCCTTCTTGAGCTGACAATTCCATCGTGGATAACTACGTCTTCAGGCTCTGTATTGAGCAATTTAGCAGCAAATGAGTTCAGCCTCTCCCTGAGCTCTATCGAAGCAACGTATACTCCTATAGCGCCTACCCCTGTACCTCTAGACGCATGAGTCGCACCCGTATCAGGAGCATCGGTAGTTCCAAAGTATACGTGCACCATATCCAGAGGAGCACCAAGAACTTCTGCGACTATTTGTCTGTGAGAAGAAGTTGGGGAACCCTGCCCAATCTCTACAATTCCTACCAGAACAGAGACAGAACCATCTGGCTCTATTTTCACAGTACCAGCAGACCAATCGGGTACCCCTCTTGAAGTACTTATACCGTGCCAAGCAACTCCTATTCCTATCCCTTTTCTGAACCTCCCATTATAGGTTGAATACGTCTTCCACTTATCTCTCCATCCGGCCTTGCTAGCAACAGATTCCAAAGCTTCTTTAACTCCTACTGAAGTGTCGAGTACCTGACCTGTAATTGTAGTACTTCCAGGAGTGAGGATATTCTTCAGTCTAATGTCGAGAGGATCCATACCCAGTTTCTCAGCCAGTAGATCCATCTGGCTTTCAGCAGCAAACTGTACTGAGGGGTTTCCGAATCCCCTGAAGGAACCTTGATATACTTTGTTCGTATATATACAGTAGCCATCTACTTTAGCATTTGGGACGAAGTATGGACCTGACGCATGCATTGTCGCTCTCCAAAGAATGAAAGGACCTCTGTTGGCATATGCTCCAGTATCATGTACTATTTCAACCTCTATTGCCTTAAGTCTGCCGTCTGTATCGGCACCACTTTTGTATCTTATTACCGTCGCCTCTCTCTTTGGATGAATAGCAAAGCTCTCTTCTCTTGAATATTCGATAAAAGCAGGTCTTCCAGTAAGGTAAGCTACCAAAGCCGCTTTAGCAGAAATCAGAGGTCCTTCATCATCTTTCCCACCGAAGCCTCCTCCCAAATAAGGAACGACGACTCTTATTGAACTTGCAGGGAGCCCAAGTACCCTTGACACAATTCTTTGAGTCAAGTGAGGATGTTGAGACGGAGAAAGGATCGTTAATTTACCTTCCAGACCTGGAATAGCTATAGCAGCTTCTGTTTCTAAATAAACATGATCCTGTTGGGAAGTTCTATAGACGTTTTCAATTACTACATGCGACTCTGAAAAACCTTTTTCTACGTCTCCTTTTCTGGCCTTTGTTCTAAATGCTATATTCGAGCCTGCTTCCTCATGAATTAACACATCAACTCTACTTTTGGCTTCCAGCGGATCTAGTATGTGAGGAAGAGGTTCATAACTAATCTTTATCTGGTTCGCAGCTTCTATAGCAGCTTCAAAATCTCTAGCGACTACCAGAGAAACAGGTTCACCCACATACCTTACCTTTCTCTCAGCAAGAAGAGGTTGGTCTGGAAGCGAGTAACCAACCTGGTTTTCTCCTGGTATATTTCTCGCTGTGAAATTTGCAACAAAACCTCTGACCTTCTTTGCCTCGGATTCGTCAATGGAAGCTATTCTCGCATGAGGGTATCGGCTAGTAACCTGCTTTATGAAAAGCATGTCATTCGTATAGTAATCTTCGATAAACTTAGCTTTTCCGAGTGCCTTATCTAGCGTATCAGCCCTTTCTATCCTTTTTCCAACTACGTAGAATTCTTCGGCATTGAGCCATTTATTCATCAATCTTTCAAGATCGAAGGAGGACAATTCTATCCACCTTAATTCCACAAACATATTGTTATCTTGTGAAAATATTTAAAAGTTTGGTTAGTTTACTTAACCATTCAAATATATTTTGTATAAGTGCTTCCTGATACGAACTCGTCTTCGAGCTCAACATCTGGTAAAAATTTATTACGCTATATATTACTCCTATGGGATGATCAACGAAGAGCAACGAGCTTATCAGAAACCTGCTGGTGATAGTATTGCCACAAAAGATTCTAGAGGTTTCAAATCTTACAGTCGAAGTTGGAGGTAAGATTGTAGTAAAAAACGCGAATATTGAGATCGAGAGAGGGGAAATCTCGGTTCTGCTGGGACCAAACGGTAGCGGGAAGACAACAATGCTCAAGGCGATCATGGGTCTCTCCGATTACAAAATCGTTGAAGGGAAGATCTTGCTCGATTCTGTTGATATAACTTCTTTGCCTCCCTGGGAAAGGGCGAGAATGGGGTTAGCACTCTCTTATCAGAATCCTCCTCCTCTGCCGATTAAAATGGGCATGCTGCTTGAAAGGATATCAAAGATATACGGAAAAGAGGTAAACATTACAAATGCTGTTAACCAAACAGTGATTACCCATCTTCTGGAAAGAGATGCTTTCTCCGGATTCAGTGGTGGGGAAATAAAGAGATCTGAG
The DNA here is from genome assembly GCA_002899805.1 of Fervidicoccus sp. Classification (GTDB taxonomy): domain Archaea; phylum Thermoproteota; class Thermoprotei_A; order Sulfolobales; family Fervidicoccaceae; genus ARK-14. The sequence continues at coordinate 8,584 of POCB01000098.1, read as the reverse complement.
TTAACAACAATACTACTTTCCAAACCTAAGGTAGCTTTATTAGATGAGCCAGACAGTGGTGTGGATGTAGAATCTGTTAGAAAGATAGCTAAGCTCATAGACCAATTAGCCGAGGAAGGCACAGGTATACTTCTAGTTACACATGTGGGCTTATTGGCAAGATACCTAAGGAGATTGGGGAAGGGATATGTTATGATGAGAGGAATAGTTTCTCCGGGAGGAGATGCTAGGAAGATTCTCAAAATTGTACTGAATGAAGGATACGAAAATCTTTACAGGAGGTGAAGATTGTTGTCAAATGACGCCAATGAAAAGCTAACTGAAGCACTGGGGAAAGCGAAGGAGCTCGGGATTGATGTGGAAAAGGGAGGAAGTATCGTGTTGAATGAGACGATGCTATTCAGGAGGCTTTCCGAGGAGCTTGAGAAAAAGGGTATAATATACACCGAAATACATGAAGCTGCCAAAGAGTACTCCGATATCTTTGAAAAGCATGCCTTTATGAAAGTGAGAGGAAGTTTGAAGGAAATTGATAGTGGAGTATTTCTCTATGTTCCAAGGGGAGTTATACTAGAAAAGCCCATATTCAATTGCTTTGTCTTGGGAAAGAGAGGTATCGTTCAGAGGATTTACAACTTGATTATAATTGAAGATGATTCCAAAGCGATAGGTTTATCTGGTTGCTTCACTTTGGTGAATGAAGCAATTCATTCTAGCCTCGAGGAAATACATGTGGGGTCAAATGCGAGCTTTACAAAGGTTATGCTCCACAACTGGCTCCCGAAAATAAGTGTTTCAGCATTTACAGCTGTACAATTAGGAAGAGGAGGAAAATACCAAGATATATATGTGAATTATTCGGAGGCTAGGTCTATATCATTCAACACTCGAATATATCATGAGGGTGATTATTCTGCATCTAGGGCAGACCAAATAATTGCCACCAGTGGCACCGGTGATCTTAAATATAGCACTGAGGTCTTTCTGTCGAGGAAAGGAACTTCTTCTCAATTGATATCGAGACTTCTCTCGAGAGATAGAGGTAAAATTAAATCTAAAACGAAGATAGTTGCTGAGGAGAAAGAGACAAAGGGACATATAGATTGCAAGGGAATGTTACTAGGAGATGGAGGAGAGATATCAACGATCCCGGAGCTTAGTTCCATGTCTTCGGATGCAGAGCTCACACATGAAGCAAGCATTGGAAAGATAAAGAAAGAAGAGCTAGAATATCTGGAGACAAAGGGATTTACTGAGGAGCAAGCTATATCTCTTCTGGTCAGAGGATTTCTGGAAACCGGAACTACTGGACTGCCTGAATCTATCAAAAATTCAATTGATAACATACTGGAGAGGCTCAGCAGGGCCAAAGGTTAAAGACCTATATCTCGATTTGAGTGAAATGATGCAGATTACCCTCCTAGGTTCGAGAGGATGCTTTTTACTAGCAATTTGTTCCTAAAAAAGGTTCTACCCTTACAGGTGAAATGGTTCACGGTCCAAATATCCCTCTTATACCGAAGAATGTGCCCAATACATCGCCAAATAGATACGAAGCAAGAGCTGTTCCCATCATTAGAGTTGTCGATTCGAAAAACTCCTTCAAAAAGTCTTTTTCCTGAAGGACTGAAGCATAATAAGTAAAGCCAGCTATCATAGCGATTCCAAGGCTTATGGAGATTCCAAATGCTGAAAGCATATGCCTTATTATGAAATAAGGAAGGGCAAGAGCAACTACGGCTAGTATATAAGCGATGCCTGTCATGAGAGCAGAAGTTCGCGGTGATTTTCCAGATTCATGCTTTGCCTGAAGATAGGCGGCTGAAGCCATAGATATTGCCGCTGACAACCCAACAACAAGTCCGGCTATACCTGTTACAATTGTGGACTCTGTTACTCCGAGAAAGCCTGCATGAACCCCGTTTATCTCTACTATAGCATCAGCTAGCCCCAATATGATGAAACTCATATACTTGACTATTTTCTCATCTATACCGGATATAGTTTCTTTTTCATGCCTTTCTTCATCCTCAATGACCTTTTTCAAGACTTCCGCTTCTTCTTTGGGTATATACTTCTCAAATTTTTCATATGCTTCAACGACGTCTCTTTCATGCCTTTCTAGTAGAAGTGATGTGAATGTAAGACCAAATAGCTTTCTGATGATGACTATCTGAAGAACTCTCCATTTGAGTCCAGCTACATGGCAATCTGCTCCAAGCATTTTCTTCCAAAACTCATAATGCATTCTCTCGTCTCTGCTCATTCTTTCGAGAATTTCCCTCTTCTTGGGATCTTTTTCCCGTTTTGCGAGAGCTTCATAAATTGAGCTATCTACAAGTTCATCTTGGCAGAATCTTCGAATTTCCTCCTCGATTTTTTCCATCCCCCTTCCCCCTGTTCACTCTATCTTTTTTGCCTTTTTGCTTTGTATTTCTTCATATTCTTTGGTTAGCTTTTTAATAGTTTCATTTATACAGGAAACATCGGAGGATTCAAATAGAACTCTGGTAAAAAATTTAGCCAAGCATCTGCTAGAATGAAATTCGAGATGCATTCCGCTCCTGGAAATTACGTATCCCTGCCCGTCGTAGAACTCCTTTCCACAGACTACACATTTATGCTTTATTGCCAACTTAGGCGACCTCCCCATCTTGAAAGTAGCTATAAAGATATTTTATCCCGGCTATTTAATATAAATTCTGAGCGCGTTGATGACATTGTGCCGATAGCTGAAGATTGATGATGGCCTGTGTTGCTGAGCGCTTTGAAGTTATGTCTCCACGATGATGAGGCTTAGAAGGCTCGAGCCAATAGGCTGTGAAAGCGTTATCCCCGTCTGAGTGTCAGTTCGGAGGGACCCGCATGAAATGCAAGTGCTGGATGAAATTGACACTATTCTCGAAAGATTATTTGTCGCACTCTATCCTATTGAGTTCTCTTTCGAGCAGGGGATTGCAGTTCATTCAGGATGAAAAGCTACTCGACATAAGGTTGAATCTGCCTTGCCCTGATTTGGAAGTCTTAGGTAAAGATATATCTCCTCATGTGAGGGAAGGATACGGAATGGTTGATATCAAGTGTTGGGGATCAGAAACAGATCGCTTAATCAGAGCTCCAAATATATCTATTCCTGGCTTTCATATAGTACCTATCAGGTCAGAAAAAAAGGAAATTAAGCTGAGGTTGCTTCCTGAAAGCATTAAATCTAGTGGAGGGTTTGACATTAAAACAATTGAGAGCATCTCAGAAAGAGCTTTCCTAATTTCTCTCGATTCTCTTCTGAAGCTTTTACCATCGATAAAGGAAGCTTTGAGTAAGATGAATGCTAACAATCCTAAGGGCTATTTTGATGAAGAACATTTCGAGAAATAAAGAGAACTAAATATATTTAGTAATCTTTATATTTCTATTTAGATAGTAAATTGGCTGAACTGTGATGAGTGCCCTATCGATGACGCGGTAGCGGGTGAGTCCTAGAATCCCGGCTGAGGTGAGATCGTTGATATCTTTCCAGGTTACCTCTTCGGATGTCGAAATCATTGTAACCCTCTTGATATCTTTCCTCGAAGGAGGCCTATTGGGACTAGAAAGATACAAAGTTAAACTGGAGCACGTTGAGAGAGAGAAAGGAATGGAAGAGATACCTGGGGTTAGAACATACGGACTCACCAGCATCCTTGGAACAGTAATTGCTTTAATTCTCAGCGGAAAGGTCGCTGTCTCGTTTTTATCGCAAATAACAGTGGCTGTGGTTGGAGTTGCTTTCGTTCTTGCTTTGATTGTTATCTACATAAGATATAAGATGTTTGTAGCCGGTATAACTGGATTGACTAGCTATTTTGTCTTCATACTGACGTTTATTGTAGGCTTCTTAACAGGCTATGGTTTCTATATTATCTCCATGGGTTTGACGTTTCTTGTAGCCGGGATACTCGCCATAAAAAAAGCAGTCACTGCTTCAGTCGAAAGACTCAGCTATGAAGATATCTCCGCCGGACTGGAGCTTGGATTCGTTATATTCATCCTCGGACCGCTTGCTTTTGGTACTGACTACAGCATATTTGGGCTCAGCCTGAAGGGGCTCTATATCTTCTTCGCATTAATACTCGCAATATCTTATCTCAGCTACATGATGTACAAAATCATTGGACCTAAGTCGTTACCTGTAATTTCATTCCTCGGTGGGTTGATAAACAGTGAGGCAACCCTCATGAATCTTTTAGAGATGGAACTACAGGAGAGCGTGCTTGTTTCAGTAGTAGCCGTTGACAATGCAGCTATGATAATAAGAGTGGCAACGACCGTGCTGATAAGCACTTTTGCTTTCTTAAGCTTAAGCGATTACATTAATTTCGCAAAGACAATTTCTATCGGAATTCTCGTAACTCTCGCTCTATTGTTTTCAATATCCTATTTCGTTTCTAAGAGAAAAAACAATGTTGAAAAAACCAAAAAGGAAGAGATTAAGATAACAAGCCCGTTGAACATGAAGATAGCTTTGGTTGGTGTAGCTCTCTATGCGGCTATATTGGTAATAGTAAAGCTTGTGGCGACTTATTCTGGTAGCTATGCAGTCTTTGCTACCTCATTTCTTGGAGGATTAGTTAACGCACTTGCAACTGTTCTCTCTCTCCTTTCGCTTGGATCGTCGGTTTCCCTGAAGGTCATAAGTGTTGGCTCTATGCTTTCAATATCTGCTGCTATATTCAACAAAGTGATATATGCCTTTGTATCTACGAGGAAAAAAGAAGATGTAAAGCTCGTAGCTATATGTTCAATTCCACCAGCATTGCTACTAACCATTTATTCCTTAATTGTATATATGTATGGGATCTGATTTTCGTTGTGCTTTATACAGCTTGATATTAAGATTTCTTTCCCGGATTAATTTCCCTCGAAATTCCTTATATCACAAAGGACTAGAAAGGTTATTATCTCTCTTCTCACATGGCAGTTAGTGAATGGATATGAGAGGTTGATTGAAGTGGCGGAGAAAATTGGGGATCTCATCATTATCGGAAATGGTGATACAAGCGAGTATGCTCTGAGGGCAATCGTCTCCCTGCGAGGTCTTTCAGAGAATGAAGTGGTTGTGATCAAGGGTAGAGGAGAGTTCATTGAAAAAGCTATAGATGTATATAATGAGATGAAAGCTAGAATGGGCGAATCTCTGAAACTTGTCAAAGTGAACATAGGTTCGGAAAGAGTGGGTAGAAGGATCTTCCCTTATATTGAAATAAAAGTTAAAATCTGAAACCTAGAACCTACAGTTCTGTCCAGAAATAATTTCGTTCTATCCATCTGGCATTTCAGGAAGCTTCGTAACTTAGCTGATCTTCTCTCGCCCGAAGCCATATTTTCATTCGTGGATCTCATATGAGACTATTCAAAAACTCTTCAAGCTAGCGCTTCTTCTAGATAGTCTTTCTTTATCGAAGTGAGCATTCCTTTTTCTTCCAGGAGACCTGCCGAACGGAGCTTTTCATACAGTTCATTCATTAATCTCTCGTAAGATTCCTTTCCGTTCTCAATTGAATCCATTCTACTTTCGAGCTCTCTGGTAGTTTGTTCTCCCACTAGATCGGGGTAGTTTGTCACAAGAAAATCATGGGCCTCTATACCAATTGACGTGGGTATGACGAAGCTTTTCTTTTTTGATATAATTACATATCCATGTCTTCTGAGGCTTTCTATTATCTTAGCATACGTACTTGGTCTGCCTATTCCTCTCTCTTTCATGAGTTTCACTAAATTACCCTCCGAATAGAGGGGAGTGAGTGATGACTTGTAAAGCAATATGTTATCCTCAATCACATTCAATCTTCCCGAAGCAGCGATCGAATCTATTCCTAGTATAGTGGTAATTCCGCTCAGTTGTGCTGACCCCTCAACCACTTCCTTTAAAACAACTTCCTTTTCGATCACATCACCTTCAGGTGATTCTATTTTTAGAACGCCGATCTCAAGTTTTGAGGCTCTAGCCTGGCTCGAAATAAATCTCCTGAAAATCAAATCATAAAGATCGAAATGCCTCGAAGTGAAGCTAGATGGAACTCTTATCGTTCCATCAAGTATGCTCTTTTTCAATCCTTCTGCATTGAGTGCTTTCGTAGGTCTTATAGCCTCATGGGCTCCTTCGTTCCCCCATGCTCTCGGTTTAAAGAGATCTGGTCTCTTGATGATCTTCTCGAAATACTCTCTAGCAACAGAGATTCCTTTTGTTGAAATGTGAGTGCTGTCGGTCCTATGGTATGTTATAAGTCCGGCTTCAAAAAGGTCTTGAAGGAGTTTCATTGTGAATGATGCGCTAAATTTGAGATTCCTACTAGCATCGAATAATAATGAATCAGTTGTGTAGGGTGGAGCTGGATTTGTTTCTTCTATCCTTTTCTCAAAAGAGGAGATTCTGAGGTGACCTGCCTCTTTTATACGACTAGCAAGAATTTCAGCTTCTTTCTTTTCTCTTCTGAAGAACTGGACCTCTATGCCCTCTTCAGTTTTTACTCTAACAAAATAACCCATATCTTCTTTCCATTTTTTGAACCGATCGATTGTCCAACCCAGCACGGGAGTCTGAACCCTTCCAGCTCCAAGCCATGGCTTCTGATACTTCTCTTTGAGCACAGTAGAAAGAGGGAAACCGATCCATCTATCTGTTATCCTTCTCAGAATCTGGGCCCGAACCCTTCCCATATTGATTTCTCTGAGGTTTCTCAACGCATTGATAATAGCATCAGGAGTCACTTCGTGGAACTCTGCCCTCTTCAGCTTTCTGGAAAAAGGCTTAAGTGTCAAATATACGTCCCAGGCAATTTTTTCTCCTTCAACATCAGGATCGGTTGCTATAACTACTTCCTCTGACTCAAGTGCTAGCTTTCTGAGAGCTTGAACGGTTTCGGTGGACCTACTTAACCTAGCTTTTTCGCCACAGTAGGGACATTTGCTTTCTATACTCGAAAATGACTTTCCACATGAATGGCATACAGTAATGGGGGCATATACTGGCATGAATTCCCTGTCTGTAGTGATAACTCCATATATACCAAGTCCGTCATCGATGGCCAAATCAAAGATGTGTCCCTTAGTGGCGACAATCGTGACGAGATATGTATCAAGAGTCTCATCATCGATTATAGGTATTTCATAAGCAACTACTCTCCCGAACTTTCTCCGTGAGGGTCTTCCAAAGTACCACGCTATAGTTTTCGCTTTGTTTGGAGATTCCACAACCATCAATAGCGATTTGGCTGGTCTGAAGCTTTTGACTCCTTCTCCTCCTCTTCTCGAGGAATCCAGCATCATAGATGTTTCTCTGAGGTCAACGGCCTCTAAAGGTTTCAGAGAAAAGTTCCTGGAGTAAATGGACATCTTCCTCTCAAAAGCCTCTATAATTTCCCTGTTGGATTCTAGAATAATGCTTAGACCGAGAGTCATTTTATCATTGAGGAATCTGCTCGTTCTGCCGCTTGCTTGAATGTAAGTTAATGGGTCAGGCGATATTAGATAGAACTCTTCTTCGCCTTCTCTTACAATAATAGCAGTACCAACGCTTATAGATTCTTTCACCTTCATTTTGTTCTTGAGCACTATTTTAATCTCTTTAATTGCATTGATGATGCTTTCCGCAATCGCTCTGAGCCAATCACCTAGTCCCTCGATCTCTTCTTTCATTAGAGCTATCCTCAAGACATTGATTTCAGAGGGGGTTAGTTTTGACAGCCTCCCCGTAAGTTCAGAGAAAATACTCTTCAATTTATCTTCGTTTTCCGACAGATGCGCAAGAACCTGAAGTAGCCTTCTGGGATTAATGAGGGACTGTTCCAATAACATTCTGTTTTTCGGGACACCATAGAATATAGCATATCTCACTTTTTCAGGTAAATCAACTCCCCTTACAGCAACACCGTAATAGCTTGAGACTCCAACAAGAACATCTGCCTCGCCTCTTCTCAATTTCTCAATGGACTTTTTTCCAGCGATAGCTAGCTCCGCCCTAATACCATTTGATACGAGATAACTGACCAAACTTTTTGCTTCGAAAACACCTTTATCCCTCGAGATGAATATTAGCCCACCACTACCTAGTGTTTTCACGAGCTCAAGAACTTTGTCTCTTGTTTCCTCTTCTTTGTTAAGAATGGCATAGGAGTCTATAACATTCCTCATATATGCGTGGATCCCTCCAACTTCGAAGCCCAAAAGCTCCTTAAACAGTTTAGGCTTAATGCCAGACTGTCTTCCAGTAGCACTTGAGATAAGAAGTTGCCCTCTCGAACCTTCTCCTCTTGCTTTTGCTACGATAATTTCAAGCTCTTCAAGCTCTCTTTCAAGGCTCTCTATTTTTTCGTTACTTCTATTGGCTATTTTTAGAAAATAGAGCTCGTTTCTTATCTTAATGATCTTCATAGCAGCAGATATCTCATGTTCTTTAAAACCTGAAAGAACTAGAACCCTATCAACATTAGCTGAATCTTTCAGAAGAGAGTCAGCGTCATCTACAACGATAAGCCCAAAAACCTTATTTTTCAGGACATCGAACCTTCTCGAAAGAAAGCTCGTCGTGATAATCAGAATATCGAAA